>NZ_JAPTGC010000003.1 GCF_026891935.1 Methanocorpusculum vombati
AAAATTCCTCCGCCTCCCCGCCGCAGACCATTGTTTCGTGTTTCGTGTTTTGTGTTTCGTGTCTCGTGACATCCCCCCAAAAACCATGACCACCCGAATCGCCTACTTCCGCCTCCCCGCCGACCTTCTCGACCGGCTCGACCTCGCCATCCGCCGCATGGGATACCCCTCCCGCAGCGACTACTTCACCGCCTGCGCCCTCGTCACCCTGCACCAGCCCGGCGAAACCGCAGAACAGCTCGACCCGCAGACAACCTGCTGGATCACCGCAACCGTCGCAACCGCCGAAACCCTCAGCCGCGAACTCTTCGCCCTCATCAAAACCATCTCCCACTCCGTCCTTGCCGTCAAAGGAGTAACCGCCGCCTGGCGGCACACCGGCGACATCCTCCGCCGCGAACTCTACCAGCGTACCGGCATCTGGGCAACCGACCAGGAAATCTGCCGCGAACTCAAAGCATACGAAATCGTCCATCACACCGAATTCCTCTATCAGCGCAGCAGCGTCCTCGCCGAACAGCACGGCATCGCCCCCGGCCGCCGCACCGACACCTGACCACCCTCCCTGACCCCCACCATCATGACCCGCACCGCACAACCCCCCGAACCATCCGCCCGCAAAACACCCGTCTTCGGCATCCACGCCGGTGACTACGCCGCATGGTACCTCCACACCACCGGCAGATGGAACGTCAACTGCCAAACCGGCACCATCACCGACACCCGCACCGGAAAACCCGTCCGTTTCTCTCCCGACCCCGGCAGCTACCTCCGCACCCGCGTCCGCATCCTCGGCATGTCCGTCTCCGTCTGCAAACACCGCGCCGTATGGGCCGTCGCTCACGGCATCCTCGCACTCCCGCTCCAGTATGACCTGGAAGTTGACCACATCAACCACGACCGGACCGACTGCCGCATCGAAAACCTCCGGCTCCTCACCCGCGCCCAGAACGCCGCATCCGGCAGCAAAACCATCCCGCACGATCTTGTCCGGCATATCCGTGCCGCCTACGCCGGGGGAGAAGTAACCCAGGCAGAACTCGCAAAACGTCACGGCATCGCCCCCGCAACCGTCCGGCGGATCGTCCGCCGCATCACCTACCGGAGCGTGGACGCATGACCCCGGCTGACACCGTATTATACACCTGCCCCGTCTGCATCTCCGCCTTCCGGCTCGAACGAACCGCAGATGATCCCGTCCCCGGCATCCTCACCTGCCCTCTCTGCGGCAGCTCCTCGGTTCGCGTGGATCCCCGCGAACGCGAGATGATCGAAAAAGCGTACACTCTCCAGATCTGCGTTCGGGATATTATCTCCGAACGGGCGCGGGAACGAGAAGCATAAGGTAACGAAGATAGCAGTCTCCGACCTGCGGATGCATGCATAAAGCAGAACCGGAAATCCCCGGTCTGCGGATGCATGCACAAAAACGCGAATTCGCGTGAATTCGCGTTTCTGTGCACGGTGCCCCATGTCCGAGACTCCCGAACAACGGAAAACTCATCGAACCTCTCACCCCTCATCAGCGCGAAGACTCATTATCTCTTCCGTATATCAGACTACCCTGCCTGCCATTGAATCGGACGATCTCTCGTACGCACAGGAAGTATACACCATAACGCGCAGTGCAATGAACGTCTACAACCAGCCTGGTGTCGGATTCTTAGAAACCGTCAATCAGGAAGCACTCGAATGGGAACTGAAACAGAAAAATATCCCCTGCAAATCCCAAACACCCCTTACCATCTACCATCGGGGAGAACAACTCAGCAAAAATACAGTGCAGACCTCATCTGCTTCAATACCCTCATCCTTGAACTCAAAGTAACAGACGAACTCACCACCGCCGACCGGGCACCGCTCATCAACTACCTCAAAGCAACCGGAAAACAGACTGGAGTTCTTCTCAATTTCGGCAACAAAAAAGGCCTTGAATGGAAACGATACATCTTCACCACCACCACCTGCCTCACCAGAAACAACATACCCAAAACCCCGGAACTGAAAACCCGTCAAACACCAGCAACACCCGGCGGACAGCCCCGCATGCCTGACGGCATGCGGGCCCGTCCGCAGGTATCCCGCTCTCATACGATACCATGACCACCCAATACCCAACCCCCGCCGCCGTACTCACCGCAGTACAGCACACCTGCCCGACCCCCGGCAACCCCTACGAAGAAGCACTCTGGCACACCCGCCTTGCCGAAACCTGTGAAACCCTCGCCGCAGACGCCCGCAGCATCGCCCGCAGCGCAATCAACACCATCGAAACCAACGGCATCACCCACCCAGACTACACCATCATCCGCCCCGTAAAGACCATCTCCCGCGTCAACCTTGACAAACTGAAAACACTCTTCCCCCGGATCGCAGAAAAACTCACCCACATCCGCGCCTGTGACGCAGAAAAACTCATCGGCAGAACCGAACTCTGCCACCTCACCGAAGAAATCGCCGGCGACCGTATCCTCCCCTACCTCAGAATCAACATCAGCGACCTCGCAAAAGAACTCAGCCCGGCAGAACTTCCCGCCTACCTCATCACCACCCAAAAACCCCTTGACCCCTGCATCATCCGCCGGGAGGACACCCATGTACTGGTATGACTACCCCGAACTCCGCGACCGCGCCTACCTCATCGCAAAACTTCGCGAAGGCCTCAGCTACCGCCAGATAGGGGACATCCTCGGCTGCTCCCGCGACGTCATCCGCGGCGCAGTACGAAAACACAAACTCAGCCGTCCCCTCATCTTCAGCCCGCCGAAGCAGACATAACATACCCCAACCCTTTTTTTCAAACAGACTGCCGACAACATATCCGGACAAAAAAGGTACCACGCGGCCCGGCGTCTCCGGTCCTGCCGCCGCACCCTCATGATCCCGCTGTATCTCCGCATCCTCCGCACCGGAAAGAAAAAACCTCCCCTCTCCCGGAACATATTATCCCCGCATCCCCAATATACAAATCAGAGAAAGGGAAATCACCCCCAAAACATCAGAACCCCCAATCCCTTTCTCCAGGAAAAAAAACATGCCACTCGACTTCACCCCAACCACAATCGTGAAGAGTGCAAAACGCACCTTCACCGCACCGATCACCTCTGCGAACACATTCGACGAAACAATCGCCGCACTCAAAGCAGCAGACAACCCCCTCGGCGCAACCCCCTACCAGACCGCAGGTGAAACCATCGACGGCGTCCTCACCGCCGCCGAATCCTACCGTGCCACCATCGAATACGTAGACACCCTCGGAAAAACCCTCGGCGCAATCACCATCAGCGCCCCCGGCCGTGACGCCTACGAGACAATCATCGCAGAAATCCTCGCAACAACCGCCATCACCACTGCCTACGGCGCGGACACAACCGCAAACCGCAACACCGCAAAAGACAGCTGGAACGTCCGCCTCAAAATCCACGACCCAACCGGCGAAAACTACTACCTCAGCTTCACCAGAAAAGACCTCAGAATCAACTCCTACGAGGCCGACACCATCCTCACCAAAGTAGACACCTGGGCAGACGGCGTAGCCGCACTCAACTAACCGACCCTGCTGTTTTCTAAAGTGGGAGTTTGCATCCGCCCGGAACCGGGCGGGGCAACCCCCACAGAAAACGATCCGGCGCGGTCCACTCGCGGGCTCCGCCCGCTCGGACGCAGCGGTTGAATCAGACATCCCGAACAAAAAACATCACAAAAGGAAAAACACCATCATGGACCCCATCACCACCATCCTCATCCTCGGCGCAGCCGCTCAGGGCATCGCATTCGCCGTACTTATCCTCGCAGGCCCCGTGTATGCATGGAACGACCGGTGGCTTGACCGCACCCATCAGGAAACCGCAAGAGAAGATCGGGAATAAAACCCGATCATTTTTTTTCGAACACCCTCCTCAAAAGACCTGCATGAACTCTAAGAAAAATAGAGGGAGAGCAGGATTCCGGATTTTTCAGATGCACACAAATCATTCATAAAAATCACCAAGAATCAGTCTTCATTGACCAAACATATATCATTGCTCCCCGCAGAATATCTCTCATCTTCATCAGACAGGGAATCTGCACAAACCCGGGTAACCATGACAACAATTGACGTAAACGGAACTGATGTCACCGTCATAAAAATCGAAGACAACGATTCTATCTCTCTTACCGATATGGTCAGAAACACCGAAAATGGATATGTTCTCATCGGAAACCGGCTTTAAAACAGAAACACAATCGAATTTCTGGGAATCTGGGAACACATGTACAACCCGGATTTTAATTCCATCGAATTCGATGGAATTAAAAACGAGGCGGGGCTCAACCGCTTTGCCCTCTCCGTAAAGCAATGGAGTGAACGGGTCAATTCCCGCGGGATAAAACGCAAAACCCCAATAACTCCAAAAACCTCACCCCTGCCAACGGCTCATTCCCGTCCCCAAAAACCATCCCGGGGCTGAATATATTACCCCCCGCATCCAATACTACTCTTGCAAATGTATCTCAAAATACACAATATCCCCGGTCAGGGTGAAGTCATCGCCGTCTGCGACCGTGAACTTCTCAATACCACCCTCACCTGTCCCACCTGCGACATCATCATCGACCCCGGCTTCTACGGCGACGTCCTCGCAAACGAAACCGAAGTCCTTGCCGCCCTCACCGCCTCAGTCAACGCCAACATCATCGGAAAACGCGTCTGCGACCTCGCCATCGCCGCAGGACTCATCGACAAAGAATCCTGCATCATGATCGGCGACATCCCCCACGCCCAGATATACGGACTCTGACCATGACACTCACCTCAGGCTTCTGCCCCAAATGCGGAGCGCCAAGCGAAAACGGCGAACTCTGCGGAAACTGCCGCGTCAAAGACACCGTCTGGATCACCATCCAGCCCCGCGTCCAGTGCATACTCTGCCCCACCTGCGGCTCCACCAAAACCGCAGGCATCTGGAGCGACTGCCCCGTCGAACGCGACGAACTCGCATACAACCTCATCAACTCCGCAATATCCATCCACAAAGACGTAACCGACATCCAGAAAGACATTCACATCGTTGACATCAGCGTCAACCGCTCCATTGCAACCGTCTTCGTCTCCGGCACCCTCTACGGCGTCCCTGTAGAAACCACCCAGAAAGTCAAACTCGTCTGGGCGCGCGAACAGTGCGACCGCTGCTGCCGCATCTCCGGCAGCTACTACGAAGGCGTCATTCAGGTCCGGGCTACCGGCAGAAAACCCACCCCGTTTGAACTCCGCCGCGCCGCAGAAATCGCCTACCAGATAGAAGACCAGCTCCAGACCGCCGGCGACCGGCTCTCGTTTGTCTCCGACATTGACGAACAAAAAGACGGAATCGACATCATCTTCAGCTCCCAGACCATCGGCAGCGCAATCTCCCACGACATCTGCGGAGCACTCGGCGGAACCTTCACCACCCACCCCAAACTCGTCGGAGAAAAAGCCGGCGTCAAACTCTACCGCGTCACCTACTCCATCCGTCTTCCCCGCTTCTCCCGCGGTGACATCATCAGACACGACCGCGGCTACTTCCGCATCCTCCGCCAGACCAAAGACATGCTCTTCGTCTCCGACCTTGCAACCGGTCAGTCCCGCAACTTCAGGGAAGAAGACAGCGACGTCTTCATCGCAAACATCCACACCGCCGAACCCGCATCAATCATCTACCGCGATGCAGGCGCCCTCGGCATCCTTGACCCTGCAACCCAGGAAGTCCGCGAAATTCCCGACTACGCATGGATAGAAGCAGACGCAGGCGACACCCTCCTCATCGTCCGTGACCACGACACCCTCATTCCCGCAGGCAAAACCGATGAAAGTCCGCAGGATCCCGAAGAATCAGTTGCCGGAATGCAGGTCTGAACCCTGGGTTGACCAGACCCGCAGACCCTACTGCTGCGGGGAAGACGCCTACCTCCCCGTCCGGGCAGGATTCCCCTATGACCTTGACCTCCCCGAACGGCAGCCCTACACCGGCCCCGGCTACCAGCGGCTCGGCGACACCCTCCTTCTCCACGGCGACGCCCCGACCGCAGATGCACTCACCACCCTCATTGACTGGGAACATCCCGCCTGCATCCTGCACCTCAACCATCATGACGGCGTCATGCGGCTGCCTGACGTCACCGTCCTTTTTGGAACGCCCCACGACGTCACGTTCCGCGAAACCGGCATCACCTACACCCTCAACCCCGCAAAAGTCATGTTTTCGCAGGGAAACCGGCTCGAAAAACAGCGGATCAGAAACCTCATCCGTCCGGGCGAACAGGTCGCCGACATGTTCGCCGGTATCGGCTACTTCACCCTCTCCGCCGCAGTTGCCGGAGCAGTCGTGCATGCAATGGAGATCAATCCCGACTCCTGCGGATACCTGCGGAGAAACGCTGAGGCAAACGGTGTCGCAGACACCGTCACCATCGACTGCGGCGACTGCCGCACTCACCTTGCCGGCCCCTACGACCGCATCCTCATGGGACACTTCGACGCCCCCGACTTCCTTTCTGCCGCCCTTGCCCATGCAAAGTCCGGCACCGTCCTCCACGTTCACGGCCTCGGCGACCGCACCGGAGACCTTACCGACACCCTGCAAGGAGCAGGTTTTAGGTATTCTCTCAGCGAACATAAAGTAAAGAAATATGCAAGCCGCACCTGGCACTGCGTATGGGACATAGAACTCAGATGAGACCGACGCTTGAACACAAACGCATCGTACTGGCGGTCACGGGCAGTATTGCCGCAGTTGAGACGATCAAACTCGCCCACGAACTGCGGCGCCGCGGCGCCGCAGTCACCGGCATCCTCAGCCCTGCCGCCTGCGGCATCATCCACCCTGACGCCCTTACCTACGCCTGCGCAGAGCCTGCCCTCACGAAAATAACCGGCATGGTTGAACATGTCCTCTACTGCGGAGAAGGAGGAAAAGCCGACCTGCTCTTAATTGCGCCCGCAACCGCCAACACCGTCGGTAAAATCGCCTGCGGTATCGATGACACCATCGTCACCACCTTTGCCACCACCGCAATCGGCCGGGGAATGCCGGTTGTCATCGTTCCCGCCATGCACGAATCCATGTACCGCCACCCGGCGGTCATCAAAAACCTCGAAACCCTCCGTTCCCTGAACATCACCGTTGTCCCGCCCCGGATGGAGGAGGAGAAAGCAAAAATCGCCGGAATCGACACGATCTGTCTCTACGCCGAACGTGCCCTTTCCGGCCAGCCCCTCGCGGGCCGCCGCGTCCTCATCACCAGCGGGTCCTGCCGCGAAGAGCTCGACGACGTCCGCATACTTACCACGCGGTCCGGCGGTGTCATGGGAAAAGAACTTGCCCTCGAAGCATTCCGGCTCGGCGCAGACGTCACCGTCGTCTCCAACACCGCTGTGCACGGCGCCGTCCCCGCCGTCCGGAACATCAGTATCAGCTCTGCCGCGGAGATGCATGACGCGGTTCTGCGGGAGGTTGCATCCTGTAAACCGGACATCTATATCAGTGCCGCCGCAATCTCCGACTTCGCACCCGAACGGATGCCCGGAAAAATTCCGAGCGGCAGTCCCTGCACCGTCACTCTTACCCCCCTGCCGAAACTCATCACCCGCCTTTTTGGCAAAGGAATCAAAATCGTCGGGTTCAAACTTGGGGAGGACGCGGAATGTGAGGCGGAAAAGCTTCTCAAAGAAGACGACATCGTTCTGGTCGCCGCAAACCGTCCGGCTGTTATGGGGGCGGATGCAGGCGTGTACCGGTTCATGAAAAGATCCGGCAGCAGAACCGTATCCGGAACAAAATCCGAAATCGCACGGGAACTATGGAACGAACTGCGGTAGCATTTGCCCCCGGCCACATCTCCGGCTACTTCCGGCGCATTGACGGTGATACTCCCCGCACCACCGGAAGCTGCGGCGCCGGGCTGGTGATCGATCACGGCGTTACCGCCACCGTCCGGCCTGCGGAGCAGACCTCGGTCGTGATCACCGACCACCTGCTGACCGGAGACCCCCTCATCCGTTACGGGTCCGGTCTTATTGAGGAGCTTCTTGGCTCCTTCGGTGTCTCTGCCGCGGTTGAGACGGTTGCGGATCTCCCTATCGGGGCAGGGTTTGGCATGAGTGCTGCTGCAATCCTCGCCACTCTCACAGCGGCTAACGCCGTCTTTGACCTCGGTCTTGCGGAGTGCGACATCGCCGAACGCGCCCATGCCCTTGAGGTCTCCTGCAACACCGGTCTCGGCGACGTCGCAGCGGCGGCGGGCGGCGGACTCGCTGTCCGCACCGCTCCCGGCATCACCGGCGTTGCGGCGCGGATGTTTCCGGAGATTGACCTGTGTACGGTCACCTTCGGCGCCATGTTCACGCCCGATATTATCGGCTCGCCGGACCGGATGCGGCGGGTTTCTGCGGCGTTCCCGGATCGTCTGCCGGAGAACTTTGCGGAGTTCATGGAGAACTCGCGGCAGTTTGCCGAGGCAAGCGGTCTCATTCCGCAGAAGATCCGTCCGGTCCTCGCCGCCTGCGATGACGCGGGCGTTCCTGCGAGTATGACCATGCTCGGCTGCGGTGTCTTTGCCGCAGGAGATGACGCCCCGGAGATCCTCGCCGGATTCGGAAGAGCCGTACCTCTGAAGATCTGCCCGCACGGGCCGAAAATTCTGGAGATGTAACATGTCAGATATTCCCAAAAGCCATCCAAGATACCAGTCGCTCGTTACCCGAAAACAGCTCGCGGACTACGCCCTTGCAGGCGTCGTCTCTCTCGAAGGTCTCACCTCGCACGGCCGCGGCGAAGCCTTCGATTACCTGATCGGAGAGAAAACTCCCGCAACCGCACTTGAAGCGGAGAAGCTTGCGGCCCGTGTTCTGCTTGCCGCAAAGCATCCGGTACTTTCCATCAACGGGAACACCGCAGCCCTTGCCGCAGCAGAGATCGCCGATCTCCAGAAAGCCGCGGACTGCGAGGTCGAGGTTAATCTGTTCCACCGAACCGATGAGCGCATCGAAAAGGTAACCGCGGTGCTTGCACAGGCGGGCGTCACCGTTTCGACCGGTCCGGTCGAACGGTGTGTCCCGCTGCCGCATGACCGCGGTCTCTGCCGTCCGGACGGCATCGGCTCGGCCGATGTCGTCCTTGTCCCTCTGGAGGACGGCGACCGCTGCGAAGCGCTGGTTGCTCTGGGAAAGATCGTCATTACGGTTGATCTCAATCCCCTTGACCGGACTTCCAAGACCGCGACTATTCCAATCATCGACGAGGTCACCCGCGCTCTTCCCAATATTGCCGCGGAGTGCAGGAGGATCAAATCCGCGGGCGAGACGCCGGAGATGCCCGCCTCCTTTGACGGGAAGTACTTCCTCAAAGGAGCAGTTGATGCCATTTCGGAGACCCTGACCCATGCTCTGGATTGAAAAATACCGCCCGAAAACCTTTGACGAGGTCCTCGGACAGGAGCCGTCCGTCCGCCAGCTGAAGTCTTATGCGGCAAGTGCCAACCTCCCGCACCTGATGGTCATCGGCCGGTCCGGCTGCGGGAAGTCCGCAAGCCTTGAGGCATTTTCGCGGGAGTTTTACCCGGAGTCTGCCGCGGAGAACACCACGGTTCTGCCGGTCTCGGTGATGTTTTCCCAGGGACACGCCTACTTTGCCGAGAACGATCGCTTTGCCGCTCTGTATCAGAAGGACAAGTCGGTTCTTGCGAACTTCAAGTACATCGTGAAGTGGCATGCATCACTCAAACCTCTTTCCGCCGAGTTCCGGCTGATCATCTTTGACGGCGCAGGCGATCTGCCCAAGGATGCCCAGGCGGCGCTTCGCCGGATTATGGAGCAGTACAGCCGCACCTGCCGGTTCATCTTTGTGGCAAACTCGATGAGTTCGATTATTGATCCGATTCGTTCCCGCTGTGTTCCGCTCTACTTCCTCCCCATCGACCGCGACCTGATGCGAAAACGCCTTCTGGAGATTCTGGCTCTTGAAGGAGTGCCGGACGCAGTTTCCGGGGAGAATCTGGAGATGCTGATTCTTGGTGCCGACGGCGATCTCCGCCGCGCTCTGGTCTGGCTGGAACTGATGGCGCTGCACGGTGTCACCGATCTTGCGGAGCTGGCCGATACGGAGACCGGGGCTCTGGCACGTGCGGCGGTTGCCGCCTGCCGCCGCGGCGATGAGGAGGGGGCACGCAGGATTACAGAAAATCTGATGATCGAGTATGGTCTTTCCGGCCCTGTGGTCCTTGGTCTTCTCCGTGAGGAGCTTCGGTCTGATCTGACGCCTGATGCGGCACTGTTGTTTTCGGATGCGGATCTTTCGGTGCGTGCGGGGTCAAATGAGTATTTGCAGATGAATGCGTTTATCTCCCGGCTCTGCGGGGAGCTGACACGCTCCTGATTTTTTGAAACTGCTGTTTCCGCGGTGTGAGGGTAGAGTGCCACGAAAGTATTTCGTCGGTTTTTTTGAAAATTGCAGGTGGGTGAGGGGTGAATAGGTGGGATGAGAGGAAACGCTACAGATGTTCACAGATGCGTCTAACAGCTCAGAGTCGCAAGCGTGACGGCAAATGTCCGCGAGGCAGGACATAGACGTCGGAAGCGTCGAAGACGGGAATCTTCCTGCGGATTGATGTGATCTCATGTGGTGTGAGAATCATTGGAGTGGGCAGGAAGAAAAAAGAAACGCAGATAACGCAGATGCGTCGCTTCGCGCCGCTGCTTCGCTCATCGCATTTGCTCCTCGTCGCTCGCCATCCCGCCCAGAGCTGGGCGGGCGGCGTTGCTATCGCAAGCGCGACGGCAAATGCTCGCGAAGCAATACAGACATACCAAGCAGCAAAAAAGCTTCGCGAGCATTTTTAGCTGCGTTTGCGATAACGACCCCGATAAGGGGAGCGGAGCAAGACCTCCGGGCTTGCGACTCGGCGCCTAGGCGCCATCTGCGTTATCTGCGTTGGTCTTCATCGTCTTAGCCACACCGAAGACCAACGAACCGCGGAAATATTCTCCTCCCTATCCACAGGGAGCCGATCTTCTTCAAGGTCCCAAATGCTAGGGTCCCGCACTCAGCGTAACCGCAGAACAATCCCGCATGATCCGGGAGTTCAGCGAAGTATGGCAACAGGTACCCCGCCGCAGGACTCCCCAAAATGAACAAAAACAGATCCCGAACGGGAACACCCGGGGATGAACCCGTAAGCGGGGAGTACTGGAAACCCTCACGCAGACGCAATCGCTCGAAAATAGTTCGGAAATCTTTGCCGGTTTCCCAATGGGAATCACACAGAATAGGTATTGAAAAATTTTTTTCCAGAACAGGCAACAGATAAAAAACCGTCCGTTCCCAAATCCGGTAAAAAAGATTATTCCCGCACTACGACATCACAGTGAGTGGTAAACGGGCTTTTGCGGATGGACAGCGACAACAGATACGGGTAGTTTGCCGCGAGGTACTCCATATGGCCCAGCCAGACAAGGGTAAGCTGGCGGTACACGCGGTTTACGTCACCTCCCAGATGGGCAATATCGGTTGCAGGAAGTGTGGTGATGTCGCTGCGGCTGGATAACTCCTCGCCGAGATGAAAGAGGTCCTGCAGGAGTTTTGAGATGGAGTTCTGATCCATCAGTACAGGGTTTTCGATGAGTCTGAGCAGAAACTCATGATGTTTCTCCAGCAGTTCATGCATTCCGGCAAGATCTTCTGCGGACGGGGATGCAATGAATTTGCAGGAGGCGAGCTGTTTCTGTGCGTTGATAAACTCGTCTTTTGTCCAGGTTTTACGCACCGTAAGGATGGATCGGATCTCTGCTGCGTCCGGATCGGATGCGACGATAAGCCGCAGCAGCCGGCCCCCCATCTCGGAGAAGAAGAGACCGACGACCATCTTCATCTTTTCCTGCTGTTCGCGTTTTGCCCGCATGGCAAGCAGCCGGTTGATGATCAGGGTGACGATCAGGATATTTATCGGCAGAAAGCCGAGGCTGTTAAAGATATAGGAAAGCGTGTTGCTTTCTCCGTTGTCGCCGAACACGAGAAACTTCACTGCGTAAATGACGACCGAAGCACAGATCAGGGCGATGATGAGCCGCTGTTCCCAGGTCAGACGTTTCACGGTTATGCTCCGTAGCGCTGTGTGAGGGTACCGAGTGTTTCTATTGCGCCCTCAAAGGATTCGACCTCGATTACGGGGGTTTTGATGTTGTTTTCGCGGACACGTTTCATGACGTTGTCGAAGTTGATGTTTCCTTTTCCGACTGCTTCGTGGCTGTCGTGTTTTCCGTTGTTGTCGTGCAGGTGGACGTGGGCGAAGGGGGCGGTCAGGAACGCATCAAGGGTGCCGCATTCGTTTGCGTGGCCGACATCAAGACAGAAGAGTGCGCCGTCCAGGAGGGGCAGGTCTTTTGGTTCTTTGAGGAAGAAGTATCCCCAGTTTCCCATGTTTTCGATGAAGTAGGTTACGCCGTACTGAATGGATTCCGCACGAATCTGGGCGAGTGAGGCACGGAGATGCTGTTCGGCGAGGTCATATTCATACTCCCAGGCAAAGTAGCCGGGGTGTACGACGACGGGGGCGTCAACTTCGGCAGCGAGGGCGAAGGTGTCGGCGATGACTTCTACGGATGCACGGCGGATGGGTTCCAAGACGGATGCGATGTTGACGCCGCGGGAAGGAGCATGGATGCTGTAGTGGAAGCTGTAGGATTCAAGGAGTTTGGTATCGGTTAACAGATGCGGCCCGTCACTCATGATCTCGACGTGTCCGGTGTAGGGGGCGAGTTTGTCGAGGGCTGATGCGAGCGGCTCGGCGTGGAGGCAGTGGGTGGATATTGCGTACATATTCTTAGTAGTTTGTGTTGTTTCCGGCAGAAATAAGGATTGCGGGATTTTGGGAGTTGCACCTTTCTCCCTGAGTCTCCCCGGGCGGCTGAAAATCCACGAAGCGGTGAACACGTGTCGTGCGAATCGCGGGTGGAAATTTGATCCATGACACTGATTTGTGGTTAGGAAACAACGTTCCGGGCAACGCCTTTCTTCAGAAAAATAATCCCGGCTGGAACCAACATCCGGAACAAAAAAAAGAATTCAGGGAAGAACAATCGTCCCCATAATCCGGAGCTTGCCGCCGTCCAGATAATGCAGCACCGCCGTATCACCCGGCTTGTACACCAGCGGCGTCTCCATCTCAAGCGTAAGCACCGGCGTATGCCAGTCAGAACCATTCTCCACCGCCGTCACCCGTGCGGCAAGGAACTGCATCCAGTGCCCGACCGACACCACCATCTGCTCCTTCACCGCCGACGGCCAGTACTTCACCAGCTCCGCCTGTACCGTAACCGTCGTCGCATTCGTCACCTGCGGATCCGTCGTCAGTACAAACCCGCGATCCAGATCCTCCGCCTCAATATCCTTCAGCGCACATCCGACACGGTCCCCCGCATACGCCCAGGCAAAATCATCATCATGCTTCTGCACGGACCGGATCTGTGCCGTCTTGCCGATCGGCTCAACCCGCATCTTATCATGCTTCTTAATCCAGCCGTCCGCCACACAACCGAGAATAACCGTTCCGATACCCCGCACATTAAAGTGGTGATCCACCGGCACCGTACCAACCGCCCCCTCCTTCGGCTCAATCTCCGGCTGCGCAGCCGCACGGGCAAGGAGATCCGCCGACAGCGTAATGAAATCCTCCTCGCAGATCGCATACCCCTCCAGAACCGTACCCTTAATCAGCGGAGCAATATCCGACGGCTGGAGATAATTCTTCAGAATAATCGTACCCTTTGAAACACCCGCACAATCCAGAATCAGCACCCACTCCGCAAACATCGGCGTGATCTCCTCGACCACCACAATCGCCTCGTGGGCCATCGAAACCACATAGAACAGCGGCGCAAGCCGATCGGGATACCGGGTCGGTTCCAGCAGCGTAACCGTATCATGACCTTTCTTCAGATTATAAAATGTAATATCAGTACTCGTCCCCTTCTTCCCCAGATCCCGGGCATATCCGTTCGGGGCAAGAACCGCAACTGTCAGATTTGGCATATCCATACGTATTGGACGTTGCGGGGGATTAATCGTTCGGACATTGGAACGCTGCACCTTTCTTCCCAAACATCGCGGGCGGAAATCCGATCAATCACGATCATGCGTCATCAGCAAACGAAATGGGATACAACGCCGCAAAAGGCAGGACGTTATGGGCAACACCCCCGAATATGTAACGTATATATCCCTCAAAAACACAAAGGGACATACATGCGTCCCTACGTCATCATCAATGCCGCAATGAGCGCTGACGGGAAAATCTCCACCAAAGAACACCGGCAGACCAAAATATCCGGCGAGCAGGACTTTGCCCGCGTAGACCGTCTGCGGGCCGACTGCGACGCCGTCATGGTCGGAATCGGTACCATCCTTGCCGACGACTCCTCGCTCCGTCTCAAAAACCCTGACCTCATCGCAGAACGGGCCGCCGCAGGCAAAGAAGAACAGCCCATGCGGATTGTCATCGACAGCCAGGCACGAATGCCGCCGGACGGCGACATGTTCAGAAAAGGAACCGGCAGACGGGTAATCTTCGTCGCAGAAACCGCACCGCAAGACCGGGTTGCCGCCCTCGCAGAAAAAGCAACCGTCATTCCTGCCGGAACCACCCGGGTCGATCTCAACCTCGTCCTCGACAAACTCGGTGAGATGGGCGTTGGAAAACTCATGGTCGAAGGCGGAGCCACCCTCCTCTGGTCATTCACCAGCCAGAAACTCTTTGATGAAATCCGCATCTACGTAGGGGCATTAATCATCGGCGGCGCAGACGCACCCACCTTTGTGGACGGAAGCGGCTTCACCCGCGCCGAAGGCTTCCCCCGTCTCACCCTCAAAAACGTGGAAAAAATCGACGACGGCCTGCTCATCACCTGGCTCAAAAAAGACGAATAACAAAAGAAAAAAGAATTTTTTTTGAGAATTAGGATCTCTTCTTGTAGGTATAGAGATCATCGCTCACAACCACGACCTCACCGGAGTAGTAGTAAGCAACAACCTTCACACGGTCACTTGTGGACGGCGTGGAAGAACCCTCAAACGTCAGCTCGGATCCGATCTTCGGCTCCTTGCCAAACTGCTGGGTAATAACTTCCTTATCATCCGCACGGTAGAGCGTCACCTCAATTCTGCTGATCTGGTTCGTTCCCTTACCGCCGGAATAGGTCGCAGTAATCGTCGGTTTGTTTGAATCACGGCCGATCTGCACCGTCACCGCCTTTCCGTCCGGGAAGGAGTCGGTCGCACCCGGCGTCAGACTGAAATCAGGATTGCCGGACTGTGTCGGCTCAACGGTGGGTGTCGGAGTTACCGTGGGAGACGGATTGTCAGTACCGACGCATCCCGCTGCAAGTACCAGAGCTGCAAGCAGCAGGACACACGCGGTCACAAGTTTATAGTTCATAATCTAAAATCGTCCTGTCCACGTTTATACTTTGCGCTAAAACCGGCATTGCCCAGAAAGTCCTGCAACCCACAGCGTTCAAAAAAATCAGAGTGTCCCTTTTGTACTCGGGACATCATCGCGTCCGGGCACCAGTGCCACACTCTCGCCGAGTGCCACACCGAATGCCTTGAAGACTGCCTCGCATTTGTGGTGATCATTCACCCCGGAAAAGATCACGTGCGCCGTAATCCCTGCATTGATGCAGAGGCTGTAGAAGAAATGTTCAAAGAGATCATTGGGAATACCCCCGGTCACAATCCCCGTAAACGCACCCTCCATCACCAGATACCCGCGACCGCCGACATCCAGGGCCGCCGTTGCCCGGGACTCATCCATCGGAATAATCGCATGAGCAAACCGCCGGATACCGCGGCCGTCACCGACCGCCTCTCTGATTGCCGAACCGAGGACAATCCCCGTATCCTCAATCGTATGGTGGGGATCGACCTCCAGATCGCCCTTTGCCGCCACCGTAAGGGAAAATCCCCCGTGACGGGCAAAGGAGTTCAGCATATGATCAAAGAACGCCAGTCCCGTATCAACGGCAATCTCCCCGCGCTGATCCGGATTGAACACGACCCGGACATGCGTCTCCTTCGTCTCCCGTACAACTTCTGCTGATCTCATGATTCGTATGCTTCTTTCAGTGCCTCTTCCAGATGAATCTTTCCGCTGTAGAGTGCCGACCCGAGAACACATCCGGCAGCGCCCAGCTGCCGGAGTGCGGCAACATCGGCTGTGGAACTCACACCGCCCGCAACAACCACCGGAACGGAAACCGCATCAATCAGTTCCCGCACCGGCTCCTGTGCGATACCGGCCTGAAGCCCCTCCACATCCACATTCGTGTACAACAGCGACCCTGCGCCGAACTGCTCAAACAACTGCGCCCATGCGATGTAGTCTCCTGCGGTCTCCTGCCATCCGGAAACGGCAATCTCTCCCGCACGGGCATCCACACCGGCCATGATCCGCTCGCTGCCGAACTCATCCGCAAGTACCCTCAGAGCCTTCGGCTCTTTGGTTGCAAACGTACTCACAATGATCCGGTCAACACCCGCATCCAGCCAGCCGCGGGCATCCGCAATACTGCGGATGCCGCCGCCCACCTGCACAAACACATCGGTCTCCGCAACAACATCGCGGATAACCTTCACATTCTCCGACGAAGTGGAAAAAGCGCCGTCAAGATTTACCACATGGAGATTACGGGCGCCGCAGCGGATCCACCGCTCCGCATTCTCCCGCGGACTCCCGTACACCGTTGCAGAGGACCGTTCGCCCTGCACCAGCTGTACGCACATACCGCGCAGCACATCCACCGCAGGGAAGATCTCCATTCAGCGCACCATCCGGGTAATATCAAGAACCAGAATATCACGTGCGCCGCTGCGCTTGAGCATATTGATCAGCTGATACACCCGTTCATGGGGAACAACCGCATGCAGTGCAACCGAATCGGACCCGGCAATCTCCATGATGGTCGGACCGCCGAGACCGGGAATCAGACCGCGGATCTCCTCAAGCTTTGCCTTCTCGACGTTCAGCATCAGATAACACTGGCCTTTTGCAGCAATAACACTCTCAAAAGCGAGCAGAATCTCCTCGATCTTTGCATGTTTTTCCCGGAGTGCATCGCGGTTTGCAATCACATTTGTGGTACTGGAAAGCAGCTCTTCCACGACTCTGAGTTTATTGATCTCAAGCGTTGTACCCGACGAAGTCAGATCCACAATCGCATCGGCAACACCGAGCTGCGGTGCTGCTTCGCAGGCACCACTGACCTCAATAAGGGTCACATCAACACCGGCATCTGCAAAATATTTTTTGCAGATACCGGGAAACTCGGTTGCAACCCGCAGACCATTGAGATCCCGCAGCGTAGTAACCGGCGACTTCTCCGGTACCGCAAGGACCAGACGGGCAGACCCGAACCTGAGATCCAGCAAGGTCTCCACATCCGATCCGCGCTCGGCGACCATGTCAACCCCGGTGATGCCGATATCGGCAACACCTTTGGCAACGTACTCGGGGATATCAATCGGCCGGACAAACAGGACCTCAATCTGGGGATCAACGGTCTTTGCAATCAGCTGACGGGATGCACTCATCAGGATGTGAATGCCTGATTTGTTCATCAGGTCATTGATCGGCTCAGCTATCCGTCCCTTGTTGGGGATGGCAAGCCGGACTTTGGCTGCGTCTGACATACTTTAGAAGGTCTTTAATTTGCCGTCGATAACGAGGCGGGTGATATCCGAGATGTTTTCGAGACGGTGGTTTACGATCTCCTCAACCTCGGACTGGTACTCTTTGAAGTCATATCCGCGTTTGGTGATGCACTGAACACTTGCGACCAGCGGGTAGTCAATCGGGTGACCGATCTGGGAAAGGAGTCTGACATACATCTCTTCGATACCGTCAACCTTCTGACAGGACTCGCGGGCGATCTCGGTTGCAAGGAGGTTGTAGATCTTGCCGATGTGGTTGATCGGGTTCTTTCCGGAGGTTGCTTCCATGGACATGGGTCTGTTCGGAGTGATAAGTCCGTTGCAGCGGTTACCCCGTCCGACGGAACCGTCATCGCCCATCTCTGCGGAGGTACCGTTGACGGTCAGGAAGACAGAGGTCGTCTTCTTCCGGATGATGTCTGCGGTGTTGATCTCAATCTTGACTTTGCGGTCGGTGTACTTCTTGGCGACTTTGGTGAAGGATTCCTCCATCTTTTCCTTCATCTCAACATAGTCGCTGATGCCTGCACAGTAGCGGTCAACCATTGCGGCTGCGACGGTGATGGTGATGGTGTTGATCTCACGCAGTCCCATGAGTTTGATGTCGTAACCGAGCATCGGGTTTTTGGGACGGAACTCGTTTGCAATGTAGTCGTCGAGTCCGAGAATGATCTGTTCGACCTGGGAGAAGGGTGCGTGACCGACACCGAACGAGGTATCGTTTGCCCGCGGTACGGCGGTGTGGCCTTTCTTGGTGTTGAAGACATCACAGAGGTCGGTGGAACCGGAACCCATGCGGCAGTCAACGATGACGTCGCGGTCCATGTCAAAGGTCGGGATGGTGGTCTTGAGGTACTCGCGTGCTGCGTTGACGGCGATTGCGTCGGTTGCAAAGACCGTATCGCCGAACTTGCGGGTTGCACGGCCGGTGAGGAGGAAGTAGATCGGTTTGATGATCTTTCCGCCGCCGAATGCGGGCGCGGATTCTCCTGCAACTACTTCGCCCTGATCGGTGTTGTGGTGGAGGACGCCGCCGTCACATTCTGCCATGTATTCCCTGCAGAGTGCGCGGGAAACGGCTTCTGCAACACCGTCTGCAAGGCTGTCCGGGTGGCCGATGCATTTGCGCTCGACGAGTTCGACTTTCTGTTTTTCAATCGGAGTCTGGGAGAGATGCTTGACGCTGATATTTCTCTTCACTTTTTAATCACTTCTCAATCATCTGATGTTTAAGTATAAAAATATGCGTATTGAAAATTACGGTATTTCGCCATATAAGGCAGAGCTGTCCTGATGATCCGGGTTGTCCGGGACAAAAATCCGTGCATCAGCCCGCGATAATGTGTGCGGGGGGTTTTGCGGAATACAGAACCAACGGAAAAAAAGAGAGGAAAGGAGTTATTCTTTCTGGGAGCCGAGCCGGCTGTCGATGAAGAGCAGTGCTTCGGGAGATTTGCCTGCTTTTTCGAGCATGTCAACAATGTCTCTTACGGTTTCCTCTTCCTCGACCTGCTCGGTCACGAACCATTGGAGTTCAGCGATGGCTGCGTAGTCCTTTTCGGCGACTGCGGTCTCCATAATCTTGTTGATCATTGCGGTGACTTTGATTTCATGACCGTAAACTGCTTTGAAGATCTCAAGAAGGTCTTTTGCGCCGGTGGCAGGTTTTTCGATTGCATCGAACTTGACATCGACTCCCTTTCGGATAAGATAGTCATAGAACCGGGTTGCGTGGGTCATTTCCTCGGCTGCGTGTGCACGGAGCCATGCGGCTGCCCCGTTCCATTTCATTGCATTCGCATCTGCGGAGAACTGCAGGTACAGGTATGCAGAGTACATCTCTGCATTGATCTGCTTTAAAATTGCATCATATACGCCTGATTTTTTTGTTGCCATGGTTTTTCAGATCTCCTGCCGGAATAGGTCACTCCGGTATTGGATATTACCTTATTCTGCATGAAAGTGTATTAAAGTGAGGTTGGGGGCAAACAGTTTTGTACCGGGGTGATGACGGGCAGGGTTTTGGAAACGGTTTTTTCAGAGGCAAGTATCCCGGATACGAAAAAAAGAAACGGTTTTAAAAAAACCGTCTTACTGTTTCATTGTGATAACAGTGATGCCTGCATCTTTGAGTGCGGCTTTTAACTGGACATCCTGAATGGATCCAAGCTGCGGGTCGGCAATGACAACATTGTCACCTGCGGCGCTGCGGTCGGTGACCCACTGTACGAATCCGGCCCAGTCATTTGCCGGGGAGTTCATGCTGGCGACGAGTCCGGAGCCTTCGAGCTGGATCGGCGCAAGAATCTTTAAGGAGATTGCACCGGTGCTTTTATCGATGGCACTGATGTAGGGGGGGGTTCCGGCAACTGCGTACTGGATGGTATTCTGCGAGAGCAGAGTCATCAGCTGCGGTCCTCCGGAGCCTTCCACAAACTTGACGTCGACGATCTTCTCGCCGTTGATGAACAGTTCTGCTTCAGAGATTTTTCCTGCCTTGTCCGTAGTGGGTTTGAGATAGGAGTTGTAGGTGTCCTTGAAGTACTGCCAGTCTTTCAGGAGAACAAACAGCGGGGCGTCATGATCGCTTGGGAGGTACCCGATGGAGATCGGCGTTGTTACCGGGGCGGGAGTAGTAAGTTTGCCTGCTGCAATCTGTGCGGTTGCCGCTTCATACGGACCGAAGTCGTAGAGCAGGTCTTTGGCCTCCTCTGCGGAGGTGGATGCAAGTTTTCCGGTGATCAGTTTCAGTTCCCGCTGGGATTTGATGAACTCTTCGTTGCTTGCAAGCCAGGCATCGGTGACTTCGCTGGAGAACATGATCGTCGGAATCGAGGCGTTCATGGCGGCAACGGAGTTGACCGTGATGTTGCCGTAGATCATGTCCTGTTTGGAGAACAGCCAGTCGGCGGTAAGTTCTGCGGATTTTTCGGGGTAGTCGTTGATGTACTTGTCGCCGAGGATCATCAGGGCTACAATGCTGGTCGTGAGATCCGTATTCTTCAGTGCTTCGGAGTTTGCGCCGATAGCACAGCAGGTGTGCTGTTTCCACATGCCTGCCGGCGGGAGGTCCTGGCTGTAGGATACTACCTTTCCGACATCTCCTTCAACACCGACAGCGACGAACGGCTGCCAGATGATGTATCCGTCAACTTTTCCGGTTGCGAGAAGTCCCGGCATGGTGCCGGCTCCGGTGTAGAGGATTTCTACGGTCGGAGTTTTGTCAGTGTTGGCCGGTTCGGAAACGCATCCGGCAGCAAAAACCATTGCGACACACACGACAAGAAGACCTGCAACTGCGAGCAGATGCTTTTTGTGCATACATTCCTGTATGCTGACAAGAGTATTTAACCCATCGTAACGTATAGGGTATTTTTCTGATCGGTTTTTGGTACAGAGATTTGCAGTGTTGAGCGTTTTGTATAATTTGTCTGTGCCACAGTGTCGTATGCGGCGGTTTTTCTTCCGGATATTTTGGCGCGTCAATGGTTTTATTTAATGTAGTCTCAGGACGAATATCATTCCGCGATTATGCGGATACTGATACTTGGTGCCGGGGCGGTTGGTCTTACCGTTGCGGCAAAGCTTTCGGCGCATGCAGAGGTGTATGCGGTCTGCCGGAAAAGATATGCGGATGCGATAGCAGCGAACGGATTTGTGATGACCGGCATCTGGGGTGAGGGGACCTATCATTTTCCCTGCGGCGAGTCTGCACCGGCAGGTCCCTGGGATTATATTATTATTTCTACGAAGTCTGCGGCGACCCGTGAGGTCTGTGAGAGGTACCGGCATCTGTTTGGTGATGCCGAGGTGGTGAGCCTGCAGAACGGTATCGGGAATGAAGAGGTTATCCGCGAGTACACGCGTCATGTGATCGGGGCTATGATCATTACGGGCTTTGAGTGGCGGGCAGAGAATGCGGTGCATGTTTCGGTGGACGGCGGAGAGACGGTGTTCGGCCGGTTCCCGGACGGCAGCGATGCGGCGGTGCGGACACTGGCAGATCTGTTTTCTTCTTCGGGGATGCGGTCCTGCGTGAGTTCTGCGGTGCGGAGTGCGGTCTGGTCAAAGGCGCTGTACAGCTGTTCGTTAAATCCGCTCGGCGCGGTGATGGAGTGTCCGTACGGGGATCTGCTGAGAGTGCCTGCATGGAATATTATTACGGAGATTGTGCGCGAGGCGTTTGCGGTTTCAAAGGCGGAGGGGGTTGAGCTGCCGCAGAAGAGTGCGGAGGAGTATCTGGAGTTTCTGCGAAATGAAAAGATTCCGCCGACGGCCGGGCATTACAGTTCGATGTATCAGGATATTGCAGGCGGGAGAATGACGGAGGTTGATTATATCAACGGGGCGATTGTGCGTCTTGGTGCAAAACACGGGATTGCAACTCCGGTGAACCGTACGATTGTGAATCTGACGCATTTTAAGGAGGAGCTGCGATGACCGGGGTTGTGCGTTCGGCGATGATTCTGGCGGGCGGGGATGCGAAGCGGGTGAACGGACGGGAGAAGTATTTCTTTTTCTATAAGGGATGTTCATTTATTTCGCGTCTGGTGATGACGTTTTCAGGAATCTGTGATGAGATTGTGATTGTGGCGAAGAGTCCGGAGCAGGCTGCGCATTTTGACGGGCTGCCGGTGCGGTGCACGTGGGATAAGAAGCGGGGTCTGGGTCCTATCGGCGGTATTTCTTCCGGGATTGAGGAGGTAAAGGGGGAGTTTGTGTTTATTGCTGCGTGTGATATGCCGACGATTCATCAATCGATTGTGACGTATCTGTTTGAGCATATCGGTGATTATGATGCAATCATCCCTGAGTGGGAGAATACGGATCTTGAGCCGCTGCATGCGGTGTACCGTGTTTCCGCGGTGCGGCGATATGTGGAGGGGCATGAGTCGCTGTCGCTGCGGGATATGGTGAATTCACTGCATACGCTCCGGGTGGGTGCGGAGGAGTTCCGGCAGTTTGATCCGCAGCTGGAGACGTTCCAGAATATCAATACGCTGGACGAGCTGCAGGCACTCGGTCCGGATGCGGCGTATCAGGAGAAGCATCCGGAGAACCGGGTGTAATTTTTTTGAGGGAATTTCAGGCGGAAACCATTTTTTTGCGGGTGTTTTGCCGCAAGTCAAGCAGCAGGTACAATCTGAACGTTTGCAACAACGCCGGGGGGGTAAGGGCGAAAAGAGACCGGATATGTTGTGAAAAGGATTTATTGTGGTATTCCCAAAGGATACCAGCATCCTAAAACCGCCGGATTACTGTCCGGCGGTTTTTCCACACCCCTGATTTTTCAGGAAAATCAGTTTATTCTTTCGTGGCGAGGTCAATGTCCTCTGCCTTGATGGTCTTGCGACCGGCGTGCTGTGCATACTCGTATGCTTTCTTTGCGATCTCTTCGATGTAGGCTTCTGCCTTTGCTACGAGTGCATCTGCTGCATCTTCACCGACGCGCTCTGCGCCTGCTTTCTTTGCAAGTCTGACAACTGCTGCTTTTGGTAAGTCTGCCATAATTATTACCAATGAAAAAATAGTTCTAAATACTATATAAATATATCTCAAGATTCGGGTGTTTTTCGCGGTTTGCAGGATTTAGTGAACCGAATATGATTTTGCACAAAGAATATGGGAGATATTTTGAAATGGCGAGAATATTCCTTTAAATTTAAAAAACGATGTAATTCATCGCCCATTTCCGCGGATAAGAGCAGCAGTAAGGCGGAGTGTTCCTCCGTATCCGGCGGATGCGCGCGAACTGTCCACAAATACGGGAGATATATTGACGACGGGCGCACCATGCCCGGTGCCGTGTCCGAGGAAGGTGAGGGTGCGGAAGATCAGGTTTCCGGAGATGCCGTCGGGGGCGATGATGATCCCGCAGTCTTTGACTGCGTCTTCGATGAGAATTTCTCTGTGGACTGCACCGGTGAGTTTGGCGATCTCTTCGGCGTCGGCGATGGTTTTGTCGACAATGGGGTGTCTGCCGATGTCGCCGAGTCTGCCGCCGGAGAGTACGGCGGTTTTTTCGGAGAGGCCGAAGCGGCGGGCAAGTTCCCGGGCGTCGTTGATGAGGGAGATTTTTTCCTGAATGGTCCATCCTTCGTCGACGCCGACGGGTGCGAGGAAGAACTGCTGGTGATCAACGGTTTCAAGAAGGGCGATTCGTTCCAGCCGGTCAACGCCGCAGGCTTTTTTGAGGTATCGCAGTGTTTCGTTTGCCGGGAGGGTGCCGCGGACTGCGCCGTCGATTGTTCCGGCGAGAAGGTCGTCTATGAGGCGCTGAGAGGGTCCGGAGCAGACGGTTAGTTCGACGAAGGGGCCGGCAGACAGGCCGCCGGCTGTTTCGGGAGTGCAGTAGCAGCGGATGCGGAGTTCGGCGGTTGCTGTTTCTTCGGCACTCCGGAGAACTTTGCCGGCGTCAGCGCCGCATCCGATTCCGATGGTGATCTGCTCTGTCATATGTTGGTGATTCCCTCTGCGCAGAAGTTGAAGAGTACTGTTTCGGTTTCTCCTTTGACGAGGGTGAGGCGTTTGGTGGTGTTGATGGTGCCGATGACCTGGGCTGCCATGCCGGCTGCGCGGAACTTTTTGCAGACGGTGTCCACCTGGGACTGGTCTGCGGTCATGATGAAGCCCATGCCGGGGTACATGCGCACCCACTGTTCGAAGGTGATGCCGAGTGCGTCAAGGTCGGGGCGGGGGATTGCGGTGAGGTCGACGACTGCGCCGACGCCGCTTGCTTCGATGAGCATCCCGAGGGTTCCGATGACCCCGGGGTTGGAGATGTCTTTTCCGGCGGTGAGGTGGTGGTGTTCGCCGAGGTCTTTCATGACGCTGAGCTGGGCGCGGAGGACTTCGGGGGTTTTCATGGTGACGGAGTCCCAGTTCATGGGTGCGGAGGGGTGGATGCGGCCGTTGAGGTCAATTGCGGCGATGATGGCGTTGCCGGGTTCGGCTTTGCTGCTGTAGATGATGTTTTCGAGTTCGGCGACGCCGAGGATGGAGACGTCGATGACGTTGTAGGGGGCGTCGGGGTGGAGGTGGCCGCCGACGACGGGAACGTCAAAGGCGGTTGCGGCGTCACGCATGCCGCGGCTGACTTCGGACATGAGTTGGTCGTTTGAGGCGGAGAGGACGTCAACCATGGCGACGGGACGTCCGCCCATGGCGGCGATGTCGTGGACGTTGACGAGGATGGCGCAGTAGCCTGCCCAGTAGGGGTCAACTTCCATGAGTTTGTTCCAGATGCCGTCTGCGGCAAGCAGGAGGGCGGTGCGGCCGTTCTGGATGACGGCGGCGTCTTCGCCGTAGGAGGCGATGACGTCGAGGTTGTCGATGTGGAGCGCACGAACAAGGGTTCCGATTGCCTGTTTGCGTCTGACTCCGTCATACTGCCGGACAGCATCGGCGACCGATTCCGGGGTGTAATTGTCTGCAACCATTATTTTCTCTGCCACCAGGGGGGCACGACGGCCCCGTTGTTATCTATTGTATTCCCGTTCAACGGTGATAAGTTACACGATTAGGTTTGCAACATGTATACTAAATATGCTGAGTATGTACTGGGTATTATAATTTGGTTTGTATTATATACATATTACTGGTTATAACTGGTAATTTTCTTTTTGAGAATTATAAATCGTTGATATCTCTGATAGAGTAAGTGGAAAACTAAGTTCGTATGATTCAGCTATTTCATATGGAGATCCAGTTGATTTAAATATCTGGCCCTCAGAAAAATTAACATCCCTTGTAACAGGCATTGTTATTTCACCCGCATTATTATTTCTTCTCACATCATTCGTTGATCCATTAATGTATAGTTCGCCTTGTTTTCCATTACTAAGTCCTGTAAGATGATACCAAACATTTTTCCGAGGCATAAATTTAGATAATAAATAATCACTTGATGATTTTAGTTTATATTCAAAAAATTTCCAATTTTGTACCTGGAAACCCCATTCTGGATTAGACCCCTGAGAACTCGCACTTGCACGGAAATAAAATGATTGTTTTGGAGGAGCACCTGTTTGATAATCAGCTACCAGTTTCACCCATGTCATCACCGTTAATCCAAAATTTCGTGCATCAATTGTTTGTGATGAACTGTTCCATCCACCGTTCGTCTTGTTCGTCACTTTTAGGGTGACAGTATATTTACCAACGGATGTATATTCCTGACTCGGACAATTCTCATCGGATGTATTTCCGTTTCCAAAGGTCCAGAGATATTCTGCATCATCAGATGATTCTATCGGAGAAAATAACACTCTCATTGGACACCCGCCGGTCAGATCCGCCGCAGCATCCTGCAACACAGACGGCATCTCACTCCTGCTTGTTCCGGTAGAGGAAGTCATCGTAAATGCTGCACTCAGACCACCATCTCCACTGATGCCGTCAAACCATTTCTCAGCAAGCAGATAGGTTCCTTTTTCTCCATCATACACCACCGAAACATGGCGAAGTGCACCGCTGTTTACCGACCATGAAAGAATATCTCCCGGTTCGAAATACCCGTCTGAAAGGCCAGGGCCGGTAAAATCTTTTGTTCTGTCTGCATCATCAACCAGAATATAATAGTTTCCGACCTTCAGTTCTTCACCGGCAAAATGAGTGATAGTAACCATCCCTCGTTTTTCTTCTATTAAAATGCCTACGGTTGGCATATTGCCCATATCGGTCATCGACACAACTACAACGCCCACTACTGCTACCATACCTACTGTAATTGCTACAAGTAAAATAGCTGAGATGATTGGTGCAACCCCGTTATCTCTGGTATATCGTATCATATTCTTCCGGAATCGATCAGAGTCAGATCGAAATATATCCTATTAGAATAGGAATCAGTCAGATATATAGTTGAGCCGCTTTGGACCCTGCCTGAGGCATCTCCCGGAGATTTTTCGCATCGTCCCGGAAAAATTTCATGCAAATTTTTCTCGAACTGCCGAAAGTTCCACACGAAACGTATGAATCCTATTCTAAGAGGATTCAATCTCCTGTAACCTATCGGGCGGTTACAAAAAATTCCGGAAAATACGGTGGAATCTGGAAAATACCAAAAATTCAACGATTTTTCAAAATCTGTAACCTCTGTAACCTCTAAAACAGTACTCTACAGGAGGATTTCTATCAACCCTTTTTTTCTGTCGAAGCTGTAGGTGAGTTAGTGGTGAGTGGACAGGATGAAAAAAGAAAACGCAGATAACGCAGATGCGCCTAACGGCGCAGCTTCGCTCGTCGCATTTTCTTAACGCTGCTCGCCATCCCGTCCGAGCGGACGGGTGGCGTTGCTGTCGCAAACGCAGCTAAAAATGCTCGCGAAGCTTTTTTTCGCGTTAATGTGTTATTCTTGTGTCTTCCTTTAATTACGACCAAATATACTCGCGACACTGGCTCAGGATACGGGACAAGTGGGAGCTTCGCGAGCATTTGCCGTCGCGCTTGCGATAACGACCCACGAAGTGGGGAGTGGAGCAAGACCTTTGGGCTTGCGATTGCAACGCCGCCCGCCCAGCTCTGGGCGGGATGGCGAGCGACGAAAAGCAAATGCGACGAGCGAAGCTGGCGGAGCGAAGCGACGCATCTGCGTTATCTGCGTTATCTTTTCATCATGCCCAGCCACCACTCCCCCACCAACAGCTTCCAGAAAAAACTACAAAGTACTTTCGTCACATCACATCGAAAAAGGGGTTGAGAGAAATTCTCTACAGAATTATTTTCAAAAAAACTACAGCAGAATAGCAAAACACCGGTTACAAAAAAACAAAAAAACATCCATACACAGTTTAAACCAAAAATAGCACACAAATATCGCCTGAATCTGTAACCGCACCTATCGGTTACACCCTCCTCCCCGCCCGACCTCACCATCCCCATTCATTCACGTTTATCCCTTTCCGCAACCAAGAACTAATCAGCAATCATGGACTGGGCAGAACGATACCGGCCCGAACATCTCGCAGACATCCTCGGCAACAACGCCGCGGTCAGACAGATGACGGACTGGGCACGGAACTGGACACCGGACTCGCGTCCCCTTCTCATCACCGGAAAACCGGGCATCGGCAAAACCTCGGCAGCCTTAGCCCTCGCCCGGGACATGAACTGGGAAGTCCTTGAACTCAACGCCTCGGACGCCCGCACCAAAACCGTCATCGAACGGGTAGCCGGAAACTCGGCGACCACCACTAGCCTCTTCGGTGCCGAACGCAAACTCATCATCATCGACGAAGCCGACAACCTCGAAGGCAACGCCGACCGCGGCGGAGCACGGGCCATTGCCGAGATACTCAAAGGGGCACGCCAGCCGGTCATCCTCATTGCAAACGACGCATACGGCGTATCCGACTCCATCCGCAAACTCTGTGACCCGGTCCCGTTCCGCGCCATCACCGCAGCAACGCTCGAAAAACGTATGCGGGAAATCTGTGCAAAAGAAGAGATCTCCTGCGGCAGCGATGCGCTGACCGCCATCGCGGAAAGCTCCGCAGGCGACATGCGGTCTGCCGTCAACATGCTCTTTGCCTCCGCAACCGGCAAAACCGCAATCGCCGCAGACGACATCAACACCTCGCAGAAGGACGAGCGGGCAAGCATCTTCGATCTCGTGGCAGGCGTCTATGCAGGAGCGCCGGATGCAAAAATCCAGAAACTTTCCCGCGAGTGCGAGGAAAAACCCGACACCGTTATGCAGTGGATCGAAGAGTCCGCAGCAACGGTTGCAAACCCGCACCAGCGGAGAGGCGCATACGCTGCACTGTCCCGCGGAGATATCTATCTTGGCAGGACCATGCGGCGGCAGTACTACACCCTCTGGCGCTACGCCACCTCCCTGATGACCTCCGGCGTTGCCAAAGAGTTTGCGGGAGCGGGATTCCGCCCGAGAATCATGCCGCCGTCACGATGGCGGCGCATGGGTACCGCAAAGAAACAGAAGACCGTCCGGAGAACCCTTGCGGCAAAACTCGGCGAGGGGTACAGTATCCCCGATGCCCAGATACAGAAGATCTATCTGGACCTCCTTTCCCGTTTCGCCGCCGACGCACCCCTTGCATTCTGCGAACGCCATGACCTGGACGCCGATCAGCTGACGATTCTTCTGCACGATAAAACCGAAGCCGCCGCAGTCTTTAAAGAAGCCCAGAAGATCGCAAAGGAAAAAGAGACCAAGATGAAAAAGGTCTCCGCGGCAAAACGTGCGGCGGCACGCAAGGCCGAGGAGGAACGTGCCGCAGAACTCGAAAGGTTCCGCCGGGAGAATCCGCCCGTACCCCTGGTCCCGCAGCCGGAGCCTGCCGCAGAGTCCGGTACAGAGACGCTTGCGTCTTTTGAGGAAGAGAAGAAGAAAGCGCCCACGCAGGCGACACTGGACTTCTTTTAACCTGCTCCCTCTTTTTGCCCATCGGCCCATGATACATTTGGACTATCCGGACATACCCCGGGGAGGGCCAAAAAAAAAGAAAAAATGGGTGAAGGCGTTATGCCTTGTTCAGCACGATAAGGCCGGTCGAACTGCTCAGCGTCTTTCCGTCGTCGGAAAGCGTGTAGGTTCCTCCCGGCAGGGATTTGTCGGAGCTGGTGATCTTGTAGGTCTTGTCTGCGGTCTTTTCCCATGCGAAGGATGTGGTTGCCTCAGCCGGAGAAAGATCGGTGTGGAGCGCAATAGATCCGGTACCATCGTTCACAAACTGTACAGAAACATACATGCCAAGCACCGGTTTTGTTTCCCAGGTGCCGACGACCGGGTCAGACCCGACACAACCGGCAGCAGAAACAAGTACCAGCGCTGCACACAGAACAGCTGCTAATAAGAGCTTTTTCATACTATTACTCCTCTCATTGGAAGCATATATGCGTTACGGAATAAACGGTGCTGTGTTTGTATTTCCTTTGATCCTGCGAGAGAATTTAGGGGGATATTTTTGCGTGGGATGTATGCGGGGATCTTTGGTGAGGAAACATTCCTTGGAGGAAAAAAGGAGGAGGTCTGGGGAAGGACTACTCGTCGTAGGGGATGGGGGTGTCTGTTTCGCAGACATGTTCTTCGCAGTACCAGTCGCGGAACTCCTGTTTTGTTGGTTTCCATGAGTCTTTCCGGAATTTTTTCAGGAGATACGGCGGCAGGAGAATGATCAGCAGGACTGTTATGAGCATGCCGATGACATAGAGAATGGTTTCTGTCAGCGTGTAGGAGGTTCCGCTCGGGAACAGGCCCACGACGAAGGAGAAGATCAGTGCGGCGAATGCGATGCCCGCAACCAGCCACATACCGATTTTTCCGCCCTGTACTTTGTACGGACGGGTGACGTTTCCTTTGATTTTGCGGAGTTTGATGAATGCCGCGAACATGAACATATACATTACTGCGTTGATCAGTGCGGTGATTGCCGTAAGTATCCAGTATCCCTGGTTAATCGACGGCACGAGTACCATTGCAAGAGCGAAGGCGGAGGAGACGATACCCTGCACAATCAGAACGCCGACCGGCATGCCGTATTTGTTCATTTTGCGGAAGATTGGGGGGAGGTCTCCGGACATGGCCGCAGGAAGCATACCTTTTGCCGGACCGACCAGCCATACGGACAGCTGGGCAATGATTCCGACTGCGAGCATGATGGAGACCGGTACGATCAGCCAGCCAAGGTGGAATTCGGTAAAGATTACCTGGAATGTCTGGACGATTCCTGCGTTCAGTGCGATCTGGTCTGCGGGTACGACAAGGGCCACTGCAAGGGTTCCGACGATGGAGACGATACAGATGATAGCTGCTGCAAGAAACATTGCGATCGGGTAGTCGCGTCTCGGGTTTGCGGTTTCCCGTGCATGGTATCCGGCCATTTCCATTCCGGCAAACATGAGTACAAGACTTGCCGCGAAGGTGACGGTGCTGAGGTCGAAGTGCGGAATGAGGCGGTCAACGGAGAAGTCTCCGATTGCGCTGGGGTTGCCGCCGGTGACCCAGAGGATCATGAGGACGACGAGAATGCCGACCGGGATTAAGGATCCGAATGCGGTTCCCACGGTTGCCAGGAGGTTGGAGGCGCGGGAGCCGAAGAAGTTGAAGATGGTTACTGCCCAGAAGCAGGCAAGCATGACGAGGGCCATGAAGACGGGGTTGTCCGAGAGCAGCGGGGCGAGCAGGATGTAGGCTACGGTTGCTGCGAAGAAGGAGATGACCGTCGGGAACCAGACGAGGTTGTTTACCCAGGAACACCAGATGGTGATGAAGCTGCCGTCTTTTGGATAGGCTTCTTTTACCCAGGAGTAGATACCTCCTGATTTCGGCCAGGTTGATGCGAGTTCCGCGGCAACGAGTGCGGTTGGGATCAGGAAGCAGACAGTGAAGAGAACATACCAGAAGATCATGTTCCATCCTTCCATTGCCATGGTCGGGAAGTTGCGCAGGCTTAAGACTGCGGCAACGTTGATCATGGCAAGGGAGAGTATACCAAGCGTTTTTTTGCTGGATGGTTTGGCCGCGTCAGCGGGTGACGGGGGAGTTGAGTCAGCCATTGTGTGTTTCACCTTTTTTTGTTGGTTGTGTCTGGTCGCACGGATATGCTGATCCGCGGACGGTGCCTCATTTTGGGGAGGCGGTGTTCAAAAAGCGTCGGTGACGCTTTTGGTCTGTTACATACCAAGTTTCGAGGTGTATTTAAATAAGTATATAGATGGTGACAAAAAAGGCGGGTTTCTTTGGGAAAAATGTGGGTTTTTCAGAAGAGTCTGCGCCGGTATTTCCGGATTTTTTCGAGGGCGGTTTGGGTATACGGGGGGTAGCGGAGGGCGGGGTCCGGTGTGGTTTTCCGGGTGATGATGGTTCGTTTGCGGGAGAAGGTGTCGATGCTGTAGCGGGCGTGGTAGCATCCCATGCCGCTGGTGCCGACGCCGCCGAACGGGGCGCTGCCGTTTGCAATTTGTATGAGGCAGTCGTTGATGCAGGCACCGCCTGAGGGGTGGCGGGTGATGAGCTGGTGTGCGAAGGCGGTGTCGGCGGTGAAGATGTAGAGGGCGAGCGGTGTTTTGGGGATCAGGTCGTTGAGGTCGGCGGGTGTCCGCCAGGTGATTACGGGGAGGACGGGTCCGAATGTTTCGGTACGGGTTACGGGGTCGCCGGGTGTTGCGGCGAGGAGGGTTGGGGCAAGTTTTCGGTCGCCGGGGTTGTGGATGCCGCATTGTCGGAGGATGCGGTCGGGGGTGCAGTAGCCAAGGAGGCGGTCGTATTCCTGGGAGGTGATGATTTTTCCGTAGTTGGGTGATGCTGTGGGGTTTTCTCCGTAGAATGCGGTGATTTCGGCGGATATTTTGTCTACGAGCAGGTCACGGACGGAGTCGTGTACGAGCAGGTGGTCGGGGGCTATGCAGGTCTGGCCTGCATTGATGTATTTTCCCCAGGCGATGCGGCGGGCGGTGATGTCAAGGTTTGCGGTTTCGTCGATGATGCAGGGGTTTCTGCCGCCCAGTTCGAGGGTTACGGGTGTGAGGTGGTCTGCTGCGGCGGCTGCGATTTTTCTGCCGGTTTCTATGCCGCCGGTGAAGAAGATGTAGTCGTATGGTTCGCTGAGGCTGATTTCGGGGAGGAGGGTTACCCAGGGGTCGGTGGGGAATGCTTCGGTCAGGATGGTGCGTGTTATCCGCAGGGTTTCGGGTGCACGGCGCGAGGGTTTTGCGATGATGACGTTTCCGCAGGCGAGGGCTCCGGCGATCGGCATCATGAGGAGGTGGAAGGGGTAGTTCCAGGGGGCGATGATGAGGACGAGGCCGTGGGGTTCGGTTCTGATTTCGGTTTTTGCGGAGAAGAGGAGGAGAGGGGTTCTGATTTTTTTGGGGCGGGTCCATTTGCCGAGGTTTTTTTCCAGTGTTTCGATTTCCCGGAGTACGGGAGCGATTTCAAAGGTGTAGGCTTCAAATGCGGGTCTGCCGAGGTCTGCGGAGAGTGCACGCAGGATGTCGTCTTCGTGGCGGAGGATTGCGTTCCGGAGGGAGGCGAGTGCGTTTTTTCGCGCCGGTAGCGGGAGGGTTTTGCCGCTTGCGAAGTGTTCCCGCAGGGATGCGCAGATGTTCGGGGTTCCGGCGGGCTCCTCGTCCTGTGTCATGGGTGAGATTTGGATGCGGGGGTATAAATCCTCTCCGGGGGGTATTGCACCTTTATTCCTGATCATCCCACGATTCGCACGGCAAAACTGTACTCGCTGCTTCGCAGGAAAACACGGAACACACAGAAATTTTCAACATCATCTACTCCCACGAAATGATTTCGTGGGAGTACAGCATTACCATAAGCAGGCGGAGGTACTCATTATCCGACCTGAAAATATTTCGACGGTTGGGGCGATCCCCCGGGATAACCGGAGGTGAATCCGGCCGGGCATTCCGGACAGACCAGATCACACGTACCCGTTCAGCTGCTGACCAGAGACCTCAGCTTGACCATCCAGGTAGTACTGGTGGAATAGCCCCACTGGACAATCTCAAACTCCATACATTTTTCCGCAAGGAGAGCAAGATTTGTTCCAACGGCCCGGGAAGAGATACCCAGTTCTTTTGCAATATATTTTGCCTTGAAAAAGCGGGTACCGGAGGCAACGCCTGCCTTAAGATAGTTGAGAATCCGCTGCTGGGTGGAGTTGTACTGCGGGACCTGAACCTGAAGCTCCATGTCACTTACCATTAGTAAGTGTTTGATTTCCTGACATATATATTCTTCCTGTCGTTTCAGAAGTCTGTTTGTCGCAGCACGCGGATCAGCGCTGCGGCGAGGGACAATTGTACAGAACATCCCCTGTCGGCACGAATTACCATGCGAAAGGAGACAAAAAAGAAAGAGGGGTGGAGTATTTAAGCTATTGTTTTGCTCGTTACCATCCAGGTCGTACTGTTGGAGTAACTCCAGCGCTGGATGTCCAGTTCATCACAGATCTCGGAAAGGATGGCAAGGTTTGTTCCAACCTCTTTAGAAGAAAGTCCAAGATCTTTGGCAATATACTTTGCCTTGAAGAAACGGCTTCCTTTTGCCACTCCTGCCTTCAGATACCCAAGGATCCGAGACTGGGTGTCGTTATATCTTTCACGAATTGTTTTAGGTTCGGTCATAATGACTTACCTCATGTAAGTATAGGATGTTTTACATTATAAAGGTAGTGCTTGACACACCGGATTTTTCGAAAAATCCTGAGGGAACACCGGCTCTTACGAAAAAAATCCCCATAGCCAAAGGTATGCGGGATGTCCCGCGAAGTCTGAAGACCTCACGGACAGGAAGACCCGGCCGCGGGTCAGAATGCATCAGCCGGGAACTCGGCGATCTTCTCGATCATCTTGGCGATGACCTCAGACCGCATACCCTCAACAAATTTGATACTGCCAACCACGAGGTGACCTCCTCCGGAGATTCCTGCACCCGGCATCTCATCGCGCATGGCACGCACCATCTGCGGAATGTTCATCCTCACACCGCGGGAACGGATTACCGCGAAGTCCGGACCAAGACCGAGCGTTACCACCGGCTGACTCTCATAGCGCTTACAGAGAATATCATGGACCTCGCCTGATGACTTGCCCGGCGGAGGGAACGTAAATCGGTGGGCAAACATCTCAACGTCTGCGAGGAAGAGGTTTGCTCCGGATGCGAGCACCTGATCCTTAACATGAGGCATCATGGTGTTCATCTGATCCTCAATTGCGGCGTTTGCCTCGGTCACAAGAAGCGTCACCAGCCGGTTGTGGCGTTCGGGTGCATTGTTGAGGTTTAAGATATCCTTTACAATCTCACGGCCGTCATTAAACCGGAGCCAGTACTGCTCATAGTCCAGTGCAAGGGCGATGTCCTTACACTCATCACGGGTGTATTTTCCCTCGACAAGGGCAAGATACGCGTCAAGCTCCGCTGCCTCACTGCGGTCTGCAACTCCTGCAACCGAAGGAAAGTGGAGAATCTTTGCTTCCACGGACGGATTGATCAGGCGGGCAATCTCGGTTCCGAGCATGCCTGCGGTAACACCGAAATCGCCGCCAACATGGTACGGGTTGACGTGGGCAAGCAGATACTTGTCAATCGTCTCGTCCGGATGGTGGTGATCGGCAACGACAACATCAAGCTGATACACCTCGGTCATCTTGTAGGAAGGCATATCCTCCTCGGTTGAACCGTTGTCCATCAAAAGAATCAGCGGAAGTTTCTGACCAAACCGGACATTATCCTTCAGCATCATATCAAGATCGCGGGTCACGTCCTCAATCTCATAGAACGGGGCTTTGGAAGGAGATCTGCGGAAGAGGAAGTTGTCCTGATCCGGGTCACCGCCGTTGTCACGGATTAACTGCAGAACCGCTGTTTCCACCGAAACCGCAGCACAGATACCATCCGCATCCGCATGATGACGGAGAATGATCGGCTGCTGGGTTAACACTGCACGGCGGACGATCTTTGCCAGTTTGCGCATCTCCGGCCAGAGTGCATCAAGCACCGGACTTTCAATCAGCGGCGTAACCTCGGGCGGCTCGGCGCGGGCCTCAAGAGCCTTGTTGATCCGTGTCCGGACTGCATCGGCCTCGGTTCCTTTGAGGACATGCATATCGGAGACTTCAATCTGCATCTGATTGTTTCTGCGGGTCGCCTCGCCGAAGATGCGGACAATATCACCAAGGTTCACCTCGGGATACGATCTGACGCCTGCCTCGGTGAAGGCTGCCGCATCCTCGACACCGGAATCATCGCAGACGGTGAAGATGGTGGGTCCTGAGGTCTGCTTAATCTGCACCACATCTGCTTCGATGGTGACATTTCTGCCGATCTTGTTCTTCAGATCCGAAAGGCGGGAAAGTGTGATCTTTTTCGTCACAAGCTGCGTGTCGTAGCTTCCTTCGGGAAGCTGGACTTCACGGAGATCAATGTTTCCGTTCGGACGGATCTGGTTGACCTGCACAAGAATCTGGTCACGTTCTTTTTTCTCGGTCTTGACGTTGCTCTTATGCAGCAGTCCTTTTACGCGGTCGTTTAAAAGAACAAACGTACCGAACGTTGCAAACCCCTGGACTTTTCCCAGATATACCTGGCCTTCTACGATGTCATCCACTTCACAACCGGGCCCAAGCCGGTATACCATATCAATTGTACCCATGTAAATTTACTCCGAGTCTTCAAAATCTTCTATTTCATCGGTATCTGCACCGCAGAGACCGTACAGTTTCTCTTCCCCGTCGCGTCGTCCGCGTGCCACCAGCAGATCTCCTGCATGCAGGAGAACACTGCGTGCCGGCCGGTAGGTCCAGCGGTTCTCGTGTTTGATGGCAAAGATAACCATGCCGGTGACGGTTCCCACGTGGGAATCGGCGAGGGATTTTTTGTCCAGCGGGGAACCCGGATGAACGGTTACCCAGGAGATGATCTCATCTGACTCCCGGACAATCCTTTTCAGAATCGGGGGAACATCGATCTCACGGAGAACAACATCGGCAATGGAGCTTGCGGCATCTGAGATGGACTCGGCAAACGAAGACATGTACAGCATGCCGCGGAGACTTGCAACATCCTCGGTACGCTTTGCCGCTTCCAGTGTCCAGAGATCAAGCCGGAGCCGCATCTCGTCAAGTTCCTCTTCGAGTGCCACAACCTCGTTTGCGAGGTCCATGTTCTCATGCAGGAGGGCTGTATAGGCGAGGCCGACGGAGAGTTCACTGATGTTTTTCATCTCGATCATCAGGGCCGCCGCCCGATCGAGATCGCTGATGGCCGTGGCGACGTCATCGTCATCATCCGGAACAGGCTGTCCGGCCATCTCGCAGAGGGCAGGGAATCCGTACTCGGGTCCCCGCCCCACCAGTACGTCGCCTGCGCGAAGAACGGTGTGTTTGTCGGGGTCGTAGATTCTCTGCCGCATGCGGCGTATCATGATAATTCTGATACCGGTTGCGGACTGAAGTTTGATGTCGCCGAGACGCGCACCGTCAAGGGCGCTGTTGCCTGCAACAACGGTGCGGTGGGTTGCCTCTTCGGCTTCCGGCAATGCTTTTCTGAGATTTGCCGGGAAGGAAACGTGCCGCATGATGTTTTTTGCGATGTCTGCGGCCTGATTAGAGATGCGTTCCGAGGCTTCTGCAAGCTGCAGAAGACCACTCATCGGTTCGGTATCTTCCAGACGGCGTACGCTCATCATACTGGTGATGCGTGCCTGATATACGAGGTCGTTCATCCGTTCTTCAAGTTCGATGACTTCGTCTGCGATGGCGTTGCTTTCAAAAAGCACCGCAGAGTAAGCCAGATCAACCATCAGTTCCGAGATATCCTTCATTTCAATGAGGACATCCTTGAGGTTGATGGGTTGATAGTCGCGTTCCATCATGCCTTACTATTATAATGAAGACGTCTGACTACTTAAGTCAAATCCTCCCGGGAAGCAGATCAGGAGTGTCCTGAAAAAAATCGTCTCTGCGGTTGTTGATGAATCCGTTCTGACTGCATGGCTATGGATTAAAACCCCGGACGTGATGAATTTTTATCGTTTTTTGTGCGTGCAGGATTCTGTACCTTTAATGACAGGGAGGATGACATCATTCCGGATTTCCTTTGCCGGAAGCATCAGTAAAAATTCAGATGCAGACAGAAACTACTTGTTTTCGGGTTTTAAACCGGAATGTACTGCTCCCTGTCAGTCTGTGTTCAACATTTTTATCCAGAATCATGCCGAAGGATACAATGCATGAAACTCTTACACTCCAAGATGCGAAGCCGGCGTTATGCCGGCTTTGCTGTCTTACTTACAGCAGTGATGTTTGCCGCCGTCCTCTGTATCGCACCCGCTGCCGCCGTGGTCTGTGATGAATCCGGCAGTGATGAGATCTGGATTCCGGATGCAGAGGACAATGATGTCCCTGAACAAATTGATGACGGGAAGGTCAACGGAGACGAGGCTATCCCGCAGTCTTCAACATCAATGGTCTACAGAGGCCCCGTCTATGATCCTGCTAATTTTACCATTACCGCAAGCGGCCCCGATCTCTCACCAGAGGAGCTGTTCGAGTCAGCAAATGCTACCCTGAACACCTATACTGCACTCTTTGGAAAAACTGTGGCACCCATTGCTTTGTCCGAGTCCTGCCTGTCACCGGATTCCCTTAACCTGCGGAAAAAACTACCCGTGGGTGCGTTATCTGCATCCCCGGTATCAGAAGGGTATATTGGTCTGCCTGATGTGGAAGTACCTGACGGCAAAATACTCGCTGCCTATGGTTTTCGGGTACTGCCAACCGGGCAAACTATGGTCTATGCATCTATCGTTTCCTCGGATGCAAATGACGCGGCATATGCATCAGCCGCGGAGGAACTGAATGAATGGATGAACACTGATATGAATGAAAAGACGAAGGATGCAGGTACTTCTATTGTTGCCTGCGCTGCAGGGTTACCAACAGTCGTTTCGGACTCCTTGAAGATTAGTGAAATGTATACACCCAAATATTATGAGGAAAATACTGAAAAATATGGGGAAGTTAACGTAAAATCCAGTTGGTACTGGGATAAGTGTGGAGATCTAAGTAATAAGCATGATTATTTCTATGCCACGGCCGAGGTGATAATGAACCCTGGTATACTCAGAGGTGGTGCGGGAAACAAATATAAAAATCACCAGATGACCATTGAAATGGATGCCTTACTCCATCCCTCGGCCCTTCCAAAAGTATATATGAGCGATGCAATTCCGAACAGTATTTCTGGTAAATCATCGATATCATGTTCGATAGGTACGGGTGGGGCCGGTTTGTCGTGGACTCAGGAGCTTACTGATGTGACAGTGGCCCGAACCGACATTGCGAAATGGGATCTCAAATTTACCGGGACTGGTAATGATGAGGTGGTATACTCCTTCAAATCCGGCATGGAAATTGGGTGTTCCCAAACTGCTCGGGATGGCAGGGAATACTGCCTATCAACAACACGTGCTGATGCTTGTAATGCATTCCACACGGGTAATCTATTTGATAAAACCGGGCCGTCTGTATCGGGTTTATACCACCACTCATTGTATATCCGGTGGGATGGTGATAAATATATAGAGGAAGAATAGCCGGAGGAAAGATACCATGACTGAACACAAACTTCTCCTCCTTACAGCAGTGGTCCTTCTGGTATTCAGTGGTATTGCCGGGGCAGGAGCAACCGAAAGTCACATCACCACGGTTGCAGATCTGCAGGCAATACAGAACGATCTCGGCGGCACGTATTATCTGGACAGTGATCTGGATCTTTCCGGTGTTTCCTTCACTCCGCTGGGAAACGAAAGTACTCCCTTTACCGGAACGTTCGAAGGAAACGGGCACGCGATCACGTATCTTACCCTGAATCCTGAATCCGGAACCGGAGTAGGGATGTTCGCCTGTTCAAACGGCACGATACGCAACCTGATCCTGAAGAATATCAGTATAACCTCGACCTGTGCGGACTATGTTGGTGGACTCGTTGGCTGGAACAAGCCGGCAGGAATCATCCGCGGCATTACCGTCATGAAGAGTGCTGTCTTGGGTTTTCGATCCTCAGATCATGTCAGTGAGGATTATGGGCTCATCGCCGGTCGCAATGATGGCAGCATAACACAGAGTTCTGTCCAGTATGGAACCGTGGAAGCGGTATATTCCAGCGGAGGTATCGCCGGGAAGAACCGGGGAACTATCATGGATTGTTCTGTGGACAGCTGCATGATTCACTGTGGTATGCATGGCGGCGGTATTACCGGGTCTGGCGCTGAACAAGGAAGCGTGATAAATTGCCGTGTCATGAATACGACCGTAACCGGTCGTACAACGCTGGGCGCAATTGCCGGACTCAGTATTGCCACTTCTGATGTATGGGTCACCATTCGCAACACGACCGCTATAGATTGTACTATCTGCGGAGTTCCCGATCCTGCCCGCCCGGATCTGTCGGTTGAAAACATCGGCGGATTTGCCGGGACCCACGGATGGGGCTGCATTGAGAACTGTACCATCTCCGGGACCACAGTTGAGGGTTCGAAAGGGACCGGTGGTTTTGTCGGAACAAACGGGAAAGGTGCCAGTATTTGTTCCTCTCACGTGTTCACGGCGACCGTTATCAGCAAGGGTACCGGTTCGAAAATGATCGGCGGATTTGTCGGCTACAATAAAGGCCTGATAACAGCAAGTACCGCATCCGGGGATGTGTTCGGCAGCAGTCATGTCGGCGGATTTGCGGGGTACAATACCGGGACACTTACCTCATGTACATCAACAGAAAAAATCCAGGTATCAACAACCAAAAACAGCAATCACTATGACTGTTCTGTAACCCTTTCCAACGTGACATTGAATTTTTCTGTCTATGACTATTATCTGAATGCAAATGATCCCGATCCGGATAAGAAAGACACTGAGATCTGGTTTAGTGCCAATACTGACGATCGTAACAGAGGAAAACCAGGCAACACGGTATTCACGTTTAACCTGTCTACCAAGAATTTGACGATAACAGACCCGGATATTCTTGCGAGAGACATCTCTGCCGGGAACGCCATGATGATTAATCTGGACGGTTTCAACAGCCTTAATGATCCCACGTGGCGCGGGCATGAGGTGTGGTTAGACGGCAATCATCCGGAAAAGTCATCATGCCGGCACCCCTTGCAGGAGGGGACAACACACCGTATCAGTATTCACTGCTGGACATGGAGCGGCACCGAGAACGGAAGACCCTTTGAACACTCTTGCTGCGTGGGAATAATGAAATCCGATGCCGCACAATACCGGCAGCAGCATCTCGTCCAGAGTACAATCGACGTTGGTACGGAGCGGTATCTGGCCGATGCAATCCAGAAACCAACCGCAGTATCCCGCACAGATTATGACAGCGTTGATGCGTACATGACGGCGATCATAGGGTGTTGAACCCATTGCTGTTCTCCCCGGTCAAATGGAGAGGGGATCTTCACGCTACACTTTTTTGACTTACTCTTGGGTGTAATAGAGAAATCCCATCACAGAGGGGGAGAACAGTATTTCAGAATTTCCTTTGCCGGAAGCATCTGTAAAAATTCAGATGCGGACAGAAACTACTTGTTTTCGGGTTTTACACCGGAATGTACTGCTCCCTGTTAAACCGAAAGTCACATCACCACGGTTGCGGATCTGCAGGCAATACAGAACGTCCCCGCGGCCCCTATTTATCCGGAGAGTGTCCAGAATCTCTCCGGCGTTGCCTTTACTCCGTGGGGGAAACGAAAGCACTCCCTTTACCGGAACGTCCGAAGGAAACGGGCACACGATTCACGCATCCCCCCTGAATCCGGAACCGGAGTTGCAGCCGGCATACCGTAGGTCACAAGACCCTTCCGACTGTCTGCACCAGCAAGAAAGTTTTTCTCATGACAGCGGAAAGTTATCCAACAATGATTTCACTTGGTGAAGATTTCAAACCGGCTTTGAAATACAAGCCGTACCTTGCCATTTATACAATGGTGGTAGTTGCCGTTATCTGGGCTGTCTGTTTAGGATGGGCAGTATTAATCGGCGAAATAGGAATACCCCAGCCGATCGTTCTTGCGATCGTTGCTGTCCTTGTCGTCTGTCTGCTGTTCGTCCTTCTCTGGACCGTACTCTACTACAAATCCGTCGTGTATCATCTCAATGCAACCGAAATGACCTGGAAGCGCGGTGTCTGGTTCCGCAAGACCGGCATCGTCCCCTACAACAGAATCACCAACGTTGACATTGTTCAGGGTCCTGTCATGCGCATGTTCGGCATCTCCAACCTCAAAATCCAGACTGCTGGTTACTCCGGCAGCAACGGATCGGCTGAGATTGCCATTGAAGGCATTGAAGAACCTGAACCGCTGCGTGCCATGATCATGGACTTCGTTCGCGGCGGTGCACCGAGTGCCGCGGCAACCGGCGTTGATGTATCGGCTGCAAAAGCCTCCGCAGCGTCAGTTTCCGGCGATGCAGACATACGTGCACTCCTCGCAGAGGTCGCGGCAATCCGCAGACTTCTTGAGGAGAGAAAATAATTTTTTTTTGATATTTTTCTGGAAAATCCAGGCGGGCCAGCTTTTATCGTGCGGCTGTACTTGGAGTAACCAAAGAGATAGACTCACATCCATTTTCCAAAAATTCCAAAAAAAGTTCCGGACAATACGCTTCGTTACCTTCATACCCTCCGCAGTACATCATATTGATCATGGTAGTCCCCTGTCTCACATGCACCGCACTTGACAAACACGAATACACAATCAACCCGGCAACCGGCCTCTACGAGTATCATCTAACCTGCAGCCGCGGCATTGCCACACCCGACCCCATGCCCAAAGAAGGATTCACCTGCGAACACTATGAAAACAAACTTGCAGTCCTGCCCCGGGTGCGCCGGAGCAGCTGTGCAATAGAAGTCCGCCACGACTAAAAAAAGATTTGAACAAGAGACTCCGCAACGATCGCGGGGGAACAGTATCCCTTAACGATTCGACCGGTTCCGGCTCTCCTGTCAGGGTACGTGCAGGAAAACCTCTCATTTTTGGTGACGACGCAGGTTCAGGCGTCATTCACATCTCGTACCTGCCGCAAAAAAAGAAACGGTTGTATCAAAGATCAGATGCAGACCATAAAGATCAGCAGCGTGATCAGGAACGAAACCAGCAGCAGCAGAACCGACAGCGGCAGAAGATTCGTCACCATCGCATTCACCGTTGCAGACAGCTGAACCGTCCTGCTCGGACCAAACACCACCACATCGCGGCACATACCCGTTGCCGAGGCAACACGCGCCGGAGACAAATCCGCAATTGCCTCAGAAACCGCAGCAAGCAGATGCGGAAGAATCTCCTCCGCAGAAACCTCCATCCCCACCGGATTTCTGCCGGAAATCGTATTCACCACATGGGAATCGGTCGTCATAATCTCCGCCTCCGAAACACCGGCTGCAAGCACCGCATCCCGCAGAACCTCGCGCACTCCCATATGCACATTGTTCCCGTCGAACAGCACATACGCCGTCCGCACTCCGGCGACCTCCGTCACCAGCACCAGAACACCCATATCGCCGAACCCCTGCTCGCGGGAAAACGGCAGAACCCGCTGGGCAACGCCGATGGAGAACACGGAAAGCTCCGCATCCGCCTGACGCTCCATCGCCTGCCGGGACGCGGCAATATACTCGCTGCCGGCAGGTGACGCAGGCAGCACCACCGACGTCACCTCAACCATACAGTTATGCGCATCCACAAACCCGACATTCTCATACCAGCGGTGTCCCTCGGCCATCACAATTGCCCCGACCGCATAATCGAGATCCTCCGTCATATCCGGTGACCGCGTTGTCACCAGCAGAATCGAGTTGCCAAACCGCTGGGACAGAACAGAAACCGTCCCAAACCTGCTCCGGAACGGGAGGCCTGCAAGCGGCGCATAGGAAAGATCCGCCCGCGTCTCATCAATTGCCGCCGCAATCTTTTCGCACTCACTCTCCGACACCAGATTAAAATCATGGGTCGCACACCCGTGCGAGATGAACACTATCTCCTGTTCCGAAAACTCATCGTGCAGATGCTTCGGATAATTTCCGCCGCCCACCTCGGACAACGGTCCGGGATGCAGATTCGGCACCACAAACAGCACATCTTTTTTCCCCTCGCGCCGGAAAAAGAAACTCGTCTCCGGCACCGTCACCGCCTCGCCGATTGTCCGGAAATAATCCTCAAGACCTTTTGACCCGTCCGTCAGATGTGCAAGAAACGCATTGATAAACTGCATCGCAGAAATACCGTGTGCCTTGCGCAGCGGCCGGTCGAAGAGAAGCAGGAAACTGATGATCCCGACAGAAAAGATCAGAATCGACAGAACCGCCGGAACCAGATATCCGGTACCGAACAGATATACACCGAGAATCACACCTGCAATCGTCTGCACCGCAGCAGGCAGATACATATGTACAATCCGGTAGTCGGAGATAGCCGTAAGCACCAGCAGCCGGATGGCAAGAATAAATCCGAGACCAAACACATACGCAAGCGCCGCATCCAGTACAAACCCGATCGCCATCCAGAACAGCGAAAAGATCATACACGCAAGTGCCACCAGTGCCGACCGGTTCCAGGTCAGCTTCTCTGCACCCAGCAGATCCACAAGCGGCTTTGTCAGAACCATTGCCAGAACTGCCGACACAGCAAAGACAAAGCCGTACATCATTGACCCGTGCGCCGGCGCCAGAACGTACACGACGGCATCCACGAGGATACCCAGCACCAGCATAATAATCAGCGACTGCCACCAGACCGGCGCTGAGAACAGATACTTTGAAAGATTTTCCGTTTTTGCTTCAGTAGCCATTACACATCTCACCAGAACCTCTCAATTGCAGCAACCCACCTGCCGCAGGAAAACTCCGTATGCCATCCCTCACACCGTATCGGCGAGGAAAAACACGGAGCATCCAGCGTCAGCGACTCATACTCTCCCCCCTCGCCGGCGATGTGGATTCGCCGCTTTGCCGAAATACGGCAAAGCAGATTGATCATATCCGCATCGATACGTTTCCCCAGAACATTTTCTCCCAGCCCGTCTGCGGCGGTCACTACGATCCGCACATCCATGCGTTCTGCGACCTCATGCAGAAGTGCGAGCGGATCCATGTGCCACAACGGCGCAAACATCGCAATCCCCAGCCGCTCACAGAGAATGGCGATGCGGGAACGCTGATACTCCGACTCAATTGCACCCGCGATCACTCCTTCGATTGGCAGAGCGGCAAGTCCCTTCTCCAGATCCCGCAGCTCATCCTCCTTTTCCCCGGGTGTAGGAATCCCCACATAGGTCATGCCGCAGCGCTCGGCGATGACCGGAACCGCTGCAAGATTTGCCGAATGAAACATATAGGAGTCGGGATTATCCGGAACAACCGTCACCATATAGGACACATCCATCCCCGCATCAAGCGCCTTTTGCAGGGCGAGAATGGAATCCTTTCCCCCGGATGTCAGTGCGGCCCAGGTCATTTACTCGCTCTTTTTCAGCGTGCCGAAGTGATCGGCGTAACGTTCGCTCATCTGTTCCCAGTCGGCAAGATTTGTCTGGGTGCCGACCTTTTCGACCGCAAATGACGAGGTTACTGCTCCTATCTTACAGCAGACCGGAAGAGAGTACCCGCGCCGGTATGCGGTAAGCAGTCCCGCACGGTAGGCGTCTCCCGCACCGGTCGGGTCCACCAGCGTCACCGGACATGCAGGAATTTCCACGGCATCACCGTTCCGGTAGAGTACACTTCCGTCCTTTCCCTTCGTGAGAATCGCAACCGGAACAGATGCGACCAGTTCCTCTTCCGTCCAGCCGAGTTTGCCGCACATGATCTCAGACTCAAAGTTGTTGCAGATAAGCATGTCAATATTTGCAAAAATATCCCGCAGATGCGTTGCGTCATAATACTTGACATCCTGTCCCGGATCAAAAGTTGCAAACTCCGCCGCCCTGGCAATCTTTGTGTTGAAGTTTGCATCACCCGTTGCCATGTGAACAAACGAAAGTGCCGGGGCTTCGGCTGTCTCAAACAGCACGCCTGCTCCCCACTCGAAGTAGGTTATCTGATCTCCTGCCGCATTGTTCACCATGAACGCGGTAGAACAGTTTTCCGCATTGGTCTGAAAGAGGCGGGTTCTAACGCCCGTCTCTTTCAGATGCCGTTCATAGGAGCTTCCGGGGTAGTCTTTTCCGACTGCTGCAATCAGCTCGGCACATCCGCCAAGCTTGGCAATGCCTACAGCAATATTTGCAGCCCCGCCGCCATAGTAGTTCTGCCGGTCGGTTACTTTGCAGGAAGTACCAACCGCCGGATACTCTTCCACTGCAAGGATATAGTCGTTGCAGAGGTGGCCACAGACGGAGATTGTCGGGTCGTTCACTCCGTCTCCTCCCCGGTCTCGCAGGCGGTGATGCTGTAGGTTGCAAGCGGGACGTCACGGACCGCCCGGCCAATCACGGATTTTGCGATGCGTTCTGCGTGGTCCACGCCTTCGGCGTTGAACACTTTCATGGACAGCAGCAGTCCGACGATACCGGTCCGGGCAACGACCAGTGCGCTGTTGATCTCTTCGCCGCAGTAAGGGCAGGGCATAACCAGTACATCAACGTCCACGAACTTGGCAGACGGGTGCAGGCGTTTCCCCGCTTCGCTCACGGCAATGCCGATGGCATCCTGCGTCGTCGCCACGTCCTTTACTGTCCATGCAGCTTCCAGTGTCACTCGATAGTCCGGCATATATCTTATTTGTAGTATTGGTTTCTACCAGATATCATAGTGAGCATGACCTTCGGGGTCCATGCGTTCCGGGCCGCGGGACGGGGCTTCACCATGACCGACGCAGAGAAGCGCTACGGGGCGGATGTGTGCGGGGAGATCCAGGATGCCTTTGACCTCGCCGTCGTCAAACGCGCCGACCCAGCAGGTATGCAGTCTGCGGGCGTGGGCGGCGAGCATCATGTAGGTTGCGGCAATGGTTGCGTCCTCAACGGCGAACATGATGCCGCGGTCACCGTATCGCGACATGGCGCGGACGTAGTTTGCACAGACGCAGAATACACAGCCCGCGTCTTTGATCTGGTGCTGGTTTCCGGCGGCATCTGCAAGCATCTCCAGCTGGCCCGGATCGGTGACGATCACGACGTCCCATGCTTCCAGGTTTCCGGCGGATGGCGCCTTGGAGGCTGCGGTCAGGAGATACTCGGCGTCATCTTCGGTGATGCATCCTTCTTCATACTCGCGGACCGAAACACGGGTTGCAAGAAAGTTCAGAAATTCAGAGGAGTCCATGACTGTGAAGCACTTCCCATGCGGCTGCGGCTGCGGTGGTGATAGGGATCATGGCCTCTCCGGCTTTTTCGGAGGCAAGACCGAACTGGTTGGACTCGGCGAGGTTCATTACCTCCTCAAGAACCCCGCAGGCTTTATTGAACTCGTCACAACCGGTAAATGCGGCGGCGGCACGGCTGTCGGCAGCGAGGGCTTCGGTGATATTGATGAGGACGCGCTTTGCACCGGCTTTCTCCTCTTTTTTGAGCGAGGGAATGGTGAGGTACTGATGCGCAATCATCATAATGTCGAGCTTTAAACGCTCGGCAAAATGGTATTGGGTTAAGGCATCCTTGGGTTCAAGTGTCATGCCTTACCAGTTTGCGCGGAGAATCAATAAAAATGTAGTATTCGGATAATCTGATTCAGTCAAACTTGGTGTGCCACGCACCGGTAACACGCCCGCTGAGAGCAAGTTTTCCGAGAGCCCGGTCCACCGCCGGAATAACCTCGCGGGGGACGGCAGCAGCAAGCGGCGTTCCCGGCAGCGGCATCAGATAATGGACATGCACTTTGCCGGACCGGACAACATCTTTCACGAGTGCGAGCGTTGCTTCCTCGTCCTCATCCGTTTCAAACGGAAAGCCGAAGATGACGTCCACCACCGGCTCGAGCCCTGCACTCCGGCAGGCATCCAGCGCTGCATAGACATCGTCCAGCGTATGTCCGCGCCCCATTTTTGTGAGCACCGCATTGGATCCCGACTGTGCACCGAAGTGGAGTTTGGTGTTGGCACAGTACTGCACCACGAGGTCTGCGGTTTCCTGCGTGACAAACTCCGGCCGCACCTCGCAGGGAAACGTCCCGAAGTAGAGGTTGTTGTTTGGCATGGAGGAAAGCAGCCGTTCCAGTTTCTCCACGTCAGGAGTTCTGCCGTCGGCGGAACCGTAGGCAAAGGCGTTCGGTGTAACAAAGCGGGCGTCGCGATAGTGGCTTGCCGCTTCCACAATTGCTTCGCGTGAACGGTGGTGCATCTTTGTTCCGTGCAGGCGTGGTGTCTGGCAGTAGCCGCAGTGGAACGGACAGCCCCGGGAGATCTCCATGTAGCCCTTCATCCGGGTAAAACAGGGGAAGCCGTCCAGCCGGACGGAGTGATCGATTCTGTTTCTGCCGCCCGCTTTGGTTGCAACGCCGGGGATGTCCGCACCGGACATCCCTGCCGCAAGAGCGGACAACAGCCGGGGAAGGGTCCGTTCCCCTTCACCGATCACCACATAGTCGGCGACTTCGGCAACCTCTTCCCAGGCGGCAGAAGCATGCGGTCCGCCGGCGATCGTGATCTGTTCGGCTACGGCTATCTCATCTTTGTACCGCGGGAACTCAACACTGTTGAGACTGTAACAGACGACATCGCCTTCCGGCGTATCGACCGGTTCAAGAATGAATCCGTAGGTCTCGCACGCTGCATACAGTGCGGCGTAACTGTTTCGTGCCGCATGGATGTAGCGCCAGACGGCCTTCATTCTGCGGCGGAGACCTCGCCGGTACTGCCGTTGACGGTGACCGTGCCGGAGAGGCCGGCCACGTCGCCGTCCAGCCGGTCAACCATCGGGATGCCGGAGATGATTGCACCGATTGCGATGATGGTCTCGCATTCGGTGTTGATGATTGCTGCGGGCGCCACCTTGTTTCGTGCAAGCCCGTACATCACGTAGGAACCGACGGTGGATCCTTTGCCGTAGGGGAAGGCAAGAACTTTTCCCGCGACAGACTGTCCGTGGAGCGGGTGCTTTTCATCGATGATGATGCCGGTTGCGGCGTCAACGCCTCCAAGGAAGGAGATGGGTGTATCGGTATAGAGAAGCTCGCCCGATCCCGTGCCTTTGGCAATGCTGCGGCCTTTCAGAGTCATAGCAGTATAATATGTGCGTCGCCGGCATTAAAGCCTCACAAAACCATTACACTCTTATATCAATACGACCGATAAATCCGGTAACGAAAATTTCGTTTACAATCTGATCGGACAAATGGGACTGGTATGAACTGGACAGTTGACACATGGATTGCCCTCTTTTTGATTGTGATGTACTTTGCCCTTCTGCTTGGCATCGGCGTCTGGGCGGCAAAGCGGATCAAAAATTCGGAGGACTACATTCTCGCCGGGAGAACGCTCGGGTTCTGGATATTTGTCCTGCTTTTGATCACCTCAATTTGCAGCGGGGTTACCCTTATCGGGGGAAGCGGTATGGGGTTCACCTACGGCTGGCCCAGCATCTGGGATCAGATCTTCGTACCGCTGTCTGCGGTGTTCTGTATTGTGTTCTTTGGATCGAAACTGAATCTGATCGGAAAGAAACAGGGCATCGTTACGCTGGAAGATTATTTTTCTCTCAGGTACGAAAACAACCGTGAGCTTCGGACGCTGTCGGCGGTCATCGGTATTCTTGTCTCGCTGGTCTATCTCGTCGGCCAGTACACCGCCATCAGTATTGTCCTCGTCTGGCTGTTCGGGATGGAACACTGGCAGGCGCTGCTGATTGCTGCCGCCATTATCACCACCTACACTGTTCTTGGCGGTCTGTATGCGGTATCATGGACCGGTATGGTGCAGGGTCTGATTCTCATCTTCGGCATGCTCATCTTTGCACCAATGATCGTGATGTATGCCGGGGGACTCGAACACATCAACACCGTTCTTGCCGCAATCGATCCGAACTTTGTAATGCCTGCCTTCCCGGAACGATACGCCGCATATGCCTATATCACGCCGGAGATCATCTTTTCGTTCGGGGTTCTGCTGGTGGTCGGTCTTGCCTGTGCTCCCCACGTGGTGTCCAATGTTCTTGCGGTCAGGGATGTCCGTTTCTTCCGCTGGGCACCGCTGATTGCATTTGCGGTGTATCTGACAATCTCCATGCTGGTCAGGTTTTCCGGAATGGGGGTTCGGACACTGGTTGAAGACGGCACGGTTGTCCTGCCGGATGTCGCCAATGCCGCCGACTACTCGTTTGTCTACGGTATCAGTGCGGCTGCCGGAGGGGTATTTGCGATGGGATTGTTTGCGGTAATGATTCTTGCTGCGGTCATGTCTACAACAGACCGGCTGATGCTCACGGTCGGTACGCAGTTCTCCTGGAACATCTTCAAGGTGATTCTGCGGCCGAATGCAACGGAGAAGCAGGTTATCCGGGTGAGTCAGGTTACGATGCTTGCCGCGGTGATCGTTTCCCTGCTGCTTGCCATTCATCCGCCGGAGGTTCTGGTGTTCCTGATATTTCTTGCCATCGGCCTGATCCTCGCATCCTTTGCAGTACCGCTGATTGCCGGGATGTACTGGCGCAGGGCTACAACCGCAGGGGCGATTGCCAGCATGACCGCGGGACTTGTTGCGGCGCTGTGCTTTGGCTATTATGATCAGTTTGTGGAGAAGCTGCCGATGCACTTCTCCCTCTATGCACTGCTGTTCTCCATTGCGGCAATGGTTCTTGTGAGTTTTGCCACGAAGAAAAATTCGGATGCGGCACTGGACAGCACCTACACCGGCGGGTATCTGCATCCGAAAGAATGAGATTTCCCGTGTGCAGTTGATCCTGGCTGTTTTTCCGGGGCAAATCCCGCACATCTTTTTTCCCTACTCTCACCCACACACTCATATTTCTCCAGCCACAAACTTACAGGCACAACACATGTCTGCCAGCGAATATCGTTATCATCCCGCGGAATTTCCCGCACCGAAAGTCTCCGTCCGCCACATCAGCCTCACCTTTGACATTACCGAAACCCAAACCCGTGTCATCGCAGAGACTACCTTCCTTACTCTTGCAGACACCCTCACTACCCTCACGCTCAACGCCAAAAACCTGGAAATCCAAAAAGTCCGCCTCAACGGAAAACCCGCACACTACACCTGCGAAAACGATCTCCTCCATATATCTCTGACCCACCCCTCCCACCGCGGCGCACACATCACCCTCTGGACCGAAACCATCTGCCGCCCCACCGCAAACATCCTCGAAGGACTCTACTATGACGCAACCCCCGAAGGTCTTCCCAAAACCCAGATAACCCAGTGCCAGCAGTGGGGATTCCAGCGCATTGTTCCCTGCATTGACGACATGCGGGCAAAAAGCACCTGGACCACTACTATCATCGCCGACAACCGCTACACCAACCTCATCAGTAACGGCAACATCAAAAGCCCCCGTGCCCCTTACGATAAAACCCGCGACATCATCACCTATCAAAACGATCACCCCATGCCCCCCTACCTTTTCTTCCTCGGCGTCGGCACCTGGGATACCTTCACCCGTACCCTCGAGTACCCCGACGGTCAGACCGTCCGCCTCGAACTTCTCGCACCCAAAGGAGCCGACCCTGCAAACGCCGCGGCCGCCCTCGATATCCTTGCCGACAGCATCCTCTGGACCTGTCTCTTCACCGGCCCCGAACGCTACGAATCCACCGACGTCCGGTTCGAACTCTACCGTCTCTGCAAAACCCGTGACAAACTCATCGCAGACAATCCCGAAAACCCGGAAACAGCCCTTGCTCCCATCCGCCGCCAGATAGCACACCTCGCCGCAGACCTCGTCTTCGGCTACCAGTACCCCTACGACGTCTATCGCGAAATCTCCATGCAGAACTCAGACTTCGGCGGCATGGAAAATACCGGCAACACCACCATCATTCAGAACCGCATCATGCCGGGCCCCGAAATTACCGACTCTGCCTACGAATACATGATCGGCGTCAAACAGCACGAGTTCTACCACAACCTCAACGGATCCAGCGTCACCGGCGACACTCCGTTTTCCATCTGGCTCAACGAAGCTGTAACGGTTATGATCGAAGACGACTACCTCTCCTTTCTCTTCGGCGCAGACTACATCCGGCTCCAGAACGTCCTCCAGCTCTACACCCCCGGCACCGGTACCTTCTCCCTCGACACCGGAGCTGCCGCCATGCCCATCCAGCCCGAAGGCTTCAACGACCCGAACGATCTCATCACCTCCGTTACCTACGTCAAAGCTCCTGAGTTCACCCGCATGATCCAGACCATCCTCGGCAAACGCGCCTTTGCCTGGGCGCTGGATCTCTATCACCGCAGGTTCGCTGACAGCAACGCCTCTCCCCGTGACTGGCTTGAAACCATGGGCGACATCGGTCGAATCGACTTTTCTACCATGGCAGGCCGCTGGCTCACCCAGACCGGCTACCCCACCGTCACCGCAACCGCCGCCTACAACCCCGACGAAGAAACAGCGGAAATCACTGTAGAACAGACAGGATTTGACGGACAGAACCCCTGGATCTTCCCCCTCGCCGGGACGCTCCTTACCGACAAAGGTGCTGTCGTCGCCGAATTTCTTGAAAAAATCGACGGACCGCACCAGACCTTCTCCGTTCCTTGTGCCGGAGCATTCGCCGTAGCCGTCTGGAATCCCGGTCACGCCGCCTACATCCGCATCAACAGTACCGCCTCTGACAACGAACTCTATCTCCAGCTCAAACATGACACCGACACCATCAGCCGGTTCCTTGCCTACCAGACCCTCGTTGACCGTGAGATGAACAAACTCTGCCAAAACCCCGCAGCAGACCCGGACCCGCGGCTCATCAGCTGGTATGCCGGTACCCTTACCGACAACACCAAAATGCAAAGTACCGGCGCACTTTCCCTCACCCTCTTTGAGTACGCAAGCGACCCCGCCTACTCCTACCGCTACACCGAACTCCACGCAGCGAAACAGAAGATCATCAGGGCCGTATCCGACATGCTTGGCAAACAGCGCCTCAACGCCCTCTACGCCGCCTACAACATCTCCGAACGTCCCACCACCGCACCCGTAGAACTCGCCCGCATCTTCAAAACCCGGGCCGTCAAAAACCTCATCCTCACCCACCTTGCGGCATTCGACACCCCAGACATCCACGCAGTACTCAAAACCGCATACGAAACCGCAACCAACGCCACCGACCGGATGGCTGCCTTCACCCTCTACCTTTCCGGCACCGCACCTGATCGGATCAGCCTCCTCGACACCGAACTTGTCCGTGCAAAAACCGATCCCGTCGCCTGGGAAAACTTCCTCGCCGCAACCGCCGCATCCTCATCGCCCGACACCGTTACCTACCTCAGACGCATTGAACAGAGCGGAAACTTCCATATCGAGCAGGCCGGGGAAAGCAGATCCCTCTACCTCCGGTTCGCCGCAAACCGCAAACTCTCTCTGGAAACAGACACAGGTCGTGCCTTCCTTGCCACCTCCCTCATCACCCTTGCCCGTGTCAACGAATACATCTCAACCGGCATCCTCTCCGTCTTCTCCCATCTCGACAGGTATGACGCCCCGGTCCGCGATGCATGCTTTACCATCCTCACCAACCTGGTAACCACCGTTCCCGAAACCGACACTCCCTCCGTCATCCGTACCGCCCGCCGCATCATCGAAAAAAGCCCCAAAGCCAAAGAAGCATACAACCAGACACACCACCGCGAATAATCCGCCCGGAACACTCCCGCCAACTTTCGCACCCCCACTATCATAATAAGAACCGATCATCCCATATAAATATGCAGGGGCGCACCGCCCCTGAAAACCTCATTTTTTTATTCGCGTCAAATCCTGCCAATTTTGAATTTACGAACGATAATCTTGTAAAATTGAAATTTATTGGGAAATGGCTTGCAGAATGCCAATTTGGACAAATAAAGTTCGTAGAAGTCATTTTTAACAATTTTGCTGGTTTTTCCTCATCAGGTATCTTTAAATATGCAGGGACTGACCTATTATCATCCAAAGATTCCCGGCAGGAAAAAATTGCGTGTGACCGGGACTTTGAGAAGTATGGAGAAAACCCTAGTCTATGAAACAGATGGTAGCAAATGGCATGACCGATTCCGAGGTCATTGCAAAGTTTAAGGAAGAGAACTGCTGGGGCCTCTGTACCTCAATCGATCTCAAGAACTGTGACCCGGCAACGATTCGTGACGCAGACAAAATCCACCAGTTTGTACTGGAACTTGCAGATCTTATTGAGATGCACCGTTTCGGCGAACCCCAGATCATTCATTTCGGCCCCTGCGACCGCGTCGCCGGATATTCAATGACCCAGTTAATCGAAACCTCGCTTCTCTCCGCACACTTTGCAAACGACACCAACGCAGCATACATTGACATCTTCAGCTGCAAAGAATATCCGCCGACCGTCGCCGCAGAGTTCTGCAAAAAATTCTTCGGCGCAAAAGGCATGAATACCACCGTATTCTTCCGCACCATCTAACATTTGCGGAAGAGTGTTTTTCTTTTTTGTACGAATATCTGCCCTGCATTGGTATCCGGAGCACTTTCACACCGCACGGTCCCCGCTTTATCCCTTCATCCGTTGAACAAATCTCTGACAACACTACAGAGGTGAACCACACATGACACACACATATCGTCCCGTGCGGACCCGGTCCCGCAGAATCAGAAAGACCCCTCTCCCCGAAAACATCTATCTCCTCCCCGACGGCAGAATCATGTACCTCCGGTACAACAAAAACCCCATCGCAAAAATCGCCCGCCCCTACATCGCAGCAGATGACGGGACAAGCTGCCCGGCCTACATACCTCCGCTGCCGGATCAGATCTGGCGGAAGTACCCCGTACTGAACCCTGCCGATATCCGGCAGGCAGCCGCCGCCCAGATTGAACTTGCAAAACTCCTCCGGCTGCCAAAGACCGGTACAAAACCAACCGCCCAGACACGGCTGTCCGAACTTGCTGACTGGCTTGCCGTCATGTACCGGCTGGCGGAAACTGCATCCGCAGAACCCGGTCAGGAGCACACCGACCGCCAGCCCGCAGATCTGCGGGCTGCCCGGCTGTTCTCCTGACAAAGTGCTGCAACCGCACTATAATAATGGACCCGGGAAACCCTGCGCCGGACCCGGGACACCCCGCAACTTTTTCCCAAAACCCGATCAATCTTCCCGTAAGAGTAGTAACTCTTTTTACTCAAAACAACATCATCACTAAACTACTATTCACAGGTCGCAGAAAAATGGTCTCTGAAAACGATGTTCTCCATATCGCTGAACTTGCCGACATCGGTATTGCCACGTCCGAACTCGGCAAATTCACTGAACAGTTCAACGCAATTCTCGAATACTTCGATATCCTCGACACCTTGACCGCAGACGATGAACTGGATCGTCCGCTGGTCAACGTATTTCGCGAAGATGAGGTCAGACCCTCCCTTTCGCAGGAAGAAGCGCTTGCAAACTCCCATAACCCTGAAGACGGCTACATCCGCGCTCCCAAGGTGATCTAAATGTCCGACGCATACAACGCATTCCTCTCTGACATCGAGATACCTTCCGACGCCAGCGGACCGCTTGCCGGCATCCGTGTCGCGGTCAAAGACAACATCTCCACCAAAAACATCCCCACCACCTGCGCCTCTAAAATCCTTCTCGGCTATATCCCGCCCTACGACGCACACGCTGTGGAACTGCTCAAAGCAGCAGGCGCTACCATCGCCGGCAAAACCAATATGGACGAGTTCGGTATGGGAACCACCACCGAAAACAGCGCGTTTGGTCCCGCCTTAAATCCGCGTGACACAACACGTGTCACCGGCGGTTCATCCGGCGGCTCTGCCGCCGCCGTTGCCGCAGGACTCGTCCCCATGGCGCTTGGTTCCGACACCGGCGGTTCGATTCGCTGTCCCGCATCCTACTGCGGTATTGTCGGTCTTAAGCCTTCTTACGGCCGGGTCAGCCGGTATGGTTTGATCGCCTACGCCAACTCCTTTGAACAGATCGGTCCCATGGCAGCAAACGTCACCGACACCGCAAAACTCTTCAGTGTCATCGCCGGCGGCGACCGTCGCGACTCAACTTCGGTTGACAAACCCTACCGTTTTGCCGACCTTCACGCCGACATCAAAGGAAAAGTCATCGGCGTGCCCAGGGAATACTTTGGAGAAGGCGTTGATGCGGATGTCGCAAAAACCGTTGAAACATCCATCGGCAGACTCGAAGAACTCGGCGCGGTCATCCGCGAGGTGTCCTTACCCTCCATGCAGTATGCGCTTGCCGCCTACTACGTCACCTGCACCTGCGAAGCAAGCTCCAACCTTGACCGCTTCGACGGCGTCAGATACGGTCCGGAACCGGAGATGAACCTCCCCTGGCACGACGCCTACACCAAAGTCCGCGAAGCAGGCTTCGGTCCCGAAGTCCGCCGGAGAATTCTCCTTGGAACCTTTGCCCTCTCCGCAGGATACTACGGTAAATACTACGTCAAGGCCCAGCACGCAAAACAGCTGATCCGCCGCGACTTCCAGCGGGTCCTCACCGGCTGTGACCTCCTTGCAGGTCCGACCATGCCCAACGTCGCCCCGAAACTCGGCGAAATGACCGCAGATCCTCTGCGGATGTATCAGACCGATATCCTCACCGTCCCGGTCAACATCGCCGGAATTCCGGCAGTCTCGCTCCCCTGCGGAACTGCACACGGCATGCCGGTCGGACTGCAGCTGATGGGAAGAATGTTCGGCGAAGAGGCACTCCTGAATGCCGCGCTTGCATTTGAGGAGGTGGCATAAATGGCCGACGAAGAGATGAAGGTCATCATCGGTCTGGAAGTTCACTGCCAGCTGGATACCGCATCGAAGTTATTCTGCGGCTGCTCCGCAGACTTCCGTGCCGACGCCCCGAACACCCACGTATGTCCGGTCTGTCTCGGACTGCCGGGTGCCCTGCCGGTCTTAAACAAAAAGGCCATTGAGTATGCACTCAAAGTCGCAAAGGCGCTCAACTGCACCATCCCCGAGGAAGGTGAGTTCTGCCGGAAGAACTACTTCTACCCTGACCTCGTCAAAGCCTACCAGATCACCATGGGAGACAACCCGCTTGCCCTCGGCGGCTACATCGAGATCGAAGACGACGCAGGCAACCCGAAGACCGTCAACCTGACCCGTATCCATGTCGAGGAAGACCCCGGAAGACTTGTTCACATGGGCAACAAGGAACGCGGGCACTACACCCTTGTTGACTATAACAGATCCGGTATCCCCTTAATCGAAATGGTCACCGAGCCGGAGCTTTCCTCCCCCAAAGAAGCCCGCCGCCTCTTAAACAAACTGCGGGCAACCCTTGAATACCTCGATGTATTCGATCCCGAAAAGGAAGGTTCCATCCGTGTGGATGCAAACATCTCCATCAAAGGTCATGAGCGGGTCGAGATCAAAAACATCTCCTCCTACAAAGGTGTCGAAAAGGCACTGACCTTTGAGATCACCCGGCAGAAGAACCTCATCCGCCGCGGAGGAATCATCGTGCGCGAGACCCGCCACTTCCAGGAAGGAAAGGGAACCACCACCAGCGCACGGTCCAAGGAAACCGCAACCGACTACCGCTACTTCCCTGAACCGGATCTGCCGGTCATCCGTGTTGCGGATTGGGTCAAAGATATTGTCCTTCCCGAACTGCCGGATGCACGGCGCGACCGGTTTATGCAGCAGTACGGCATCGCCGTCAACCATGCAAGAACGCTTACCGGCGACCTCCGGCTTGCCGAGTTCTACGAAACCGTTGCGGACGTTGGTGCAGCCCTCGCCGCATCCTGGATTGCCGACATCCTGATTGGTGAACTCAACTACCGCGACATGAGCCTGAGCGCAGTTGCTGCCCATACACCGGAGTTCAAAGACCTCATCGTACTCGTCCGCGACAAAAAGATCACCGACAAGGCAGGAGTCGAAGTCCTCCGTGTCTGGCTTGACGACCTCCATGCAGGAGAAAAGAAGGAAACCCCGGCACAGATCGTCGAACGACTCGGTCTTGCCCGCGAGTCCGGCGAGTCCTTCCGCGGCATCGTCGAACATATCTTAGCTGCCAACCCGCAGGCGGTCGCCGACCACAAAGCCGGAAAGAAAGGTGCTCTTAACTTCATCGTCGGACAGGTCATGAAGGAAACCAAAGGCAAATCCGACCCGCGTGAAATCCACGCCATGATTGCAGAGCTTGTAGGGGAGTAACCATGCATCTTATCATCGCCGAAAAGAACATCGTCGCAGAACGCATCGCAGCATTTCTGGCAGGAAAACAGAAAGTGCACACCAAACGCGACGGCGCGGCAACCGAGTACACTTTTGGCGATACGGTGGTAATGGGTCTTCGCGGCCATGTGGTTGAACTTGACTTTACCAAAGGTTACAGCAACTGGCGAAGCGAAGAACACCCGCCGCGTTCCCTCATCAATGCCGATATCGAAAAGCATCCGACCGAAAAGAAGATCGTCGCTCTCATGCAGAAGCATGCGAAAAAAGCCGACCGCATTACTATCGCAACCGATTACGATACCGAAGGAGAACTCATCGGCATGGAAGCCTATGAGCTAGTCCGTGCCGTCAACCAGAAGGTGACGGTTGACCGTGCCCGGTTCTCGGCAATTACCAAAGATGAGATCACCAAAGCAATCGCCGATGCACAAGAGATCGACTTCAATCTTGCCGCAGCCGGTGAGACCCGGCAGGTCATCGATCTTGTCTGGGGAGCATCCTTAACCCGGTTCCTCTCCATCGCTGCCCACCGTGGTGCAGACAGTATTCTTTCCGTCGGCCGCGTGCAGAGCCCGACGCTCGCCATGATTGTTGATCGCGAAAAGGAGATAGAAGCCTTTGTTCCGGAAAAGTACTGGATGCTTACCCTCACCGCGAAGATTGCGGGTGAGGAGGTATCCGCCCGCCACGTCCACGGCCGGTTCACCGTGAAGGAAGAGGCTGACGCAGCCCTTGCCGGAACACGCGATCCGGTCACGGTGCGGGAAGTCATTACCGGCAAAAAGACCGACAAAGCCCCGACCCCGCTGGACACCACCGCCTTAATCGTCGGTGCGGGACGGCTTGGTCTCTCCGCCGCATCCGCGATGAACAAGGCAGAGGATCTCTACATGCGGGGATTCATCTCCTATCCCCGTACCGACAACACCGCGTATCCCAAAAGTCTCAATCTCCGCCAGCATCTCAAAATGTTTGCCGGCGGCGAGTTTGAACGCGATGCAAATCATGTGCTGGCAAACATGCGGGCAGTCCCAACCCGCGGCAAGAAGGAAACCACCGACCACCCGCCAATCTACCCGACCTCCAAAGGCACCCGTGCCGAGATCGGCGACGACGCCACATGGAAACTGTATGAGTTCATCGTCCGCCGGTTTTTTGCCACGCTTTCCCCCGACGCCGAGTGGAAGACGCTCAAGGTCAATCTGACCGCGGATACTGAGCCTTATACCATCACCGGCGGACGGCTGATTGTTCCCGGCTGGCGTACGGTGTACCCCTACAGCAAAGCCGAAGAAGCCATCCTGCCGGAGTTTGCGGTTGGTGACCGGCTCACCCTTACCGATAAAAACTGTGAGGAAAAAGAGACCCAGCCTCCGGCCCGCTACTCGCAGAGCAGACTCATCCAGAGAATGGAAGAGCTGGGTCTCGGCACCAAAAGTACGCGGCATGAGGTCATCAGCAAACTTATCGGCAGAAAGTACATCGAAGGAAACCCGATGAAGCCGACCATTGTCGGCCGTGCGGTTACTGAGTCACTGGAAAAGTTTGCGGATACCATCACCGCCCCCACGATGACCAAGACCCTCGAAGAGTCAATGGAGAACATCGCCGCGGGGACCAAGACCATGAACGCGGTGCTGACCGAGTCGAAGACCATGCTCTCCTCCATCTTCGATGATCTGGAGGAGAACAAGGAAGCGATCGGTCAGGACCTCATGGACCGCACGCGGGAGGAGCAGACGGTCGGTCAGTGTCCGGTCTGCGGTGCACCGCTCCGGATCCGGCGTGCCGGAAACTCCCAGTTCATCGGCTGTTCCGGCTACCCGAAGTGTACCTTCAATACCAGCCTTCCGCCGGCGACCTGGGGCAATGCAGTTAAAATGAATGAGGTCTGTCCCATCCATCAGCTCAACCATGTTCAGCTGCTCCGCAAAGGTGCTCCGGCCTGGAAGATCGGCTGTCCCCTTTGTTCCCACATCAAAACAAACGCCGAGGCGTTTAAGATGCTGCCCGGCATGACCGATGCAGGGATTGAGAGGCTGAACAGTGTCCACATCTATGCAATCTCCGAACTTGCCGGAATCTCCGCAGATGATCTGATGTTCCGGCTCAATACATCCCGGGATGAAGCGGATAAAATGATTCAGGATGCGGAAACGGTTCTGGGGCTGCTTCGCAAGAGAACCGAACTCAAGAAGTTCATCTCCTCGCATGTCGCGCCCCGCCGCGGACGCGGCCACTCCAAGGTCAGTGCCGCCTTCATCGGCAAGGGAATCGTGGACATTGCAAGTCTTGCCGGTGCAAAAAAGAGTGATGTGATGGCGGCCGGCCTCTCCGAGGCAGAGACCGACACGCTTCTTACGGAGGCAAAGCGCGTCGTCAATATCGCCACGATGAAACAGTACGGGGTGCCGGCCATTACCCTCAAGAAGTATGTTGCCGCCGGATATGAAGATCCGAAGGCCTTTGTTGCGGCGCACCCCGCAGGTCTTTCCCTTGCGACCGGTGCGTCGGTGACAACCGTCTGTAAGCATCAGAAGATGGTGGCAGAACAGATCGGTGCCGAGCCGCCGAAATCACTCAGCAAGGCAGCGTTTGATGACGGTATTGCAAGTCTGACACCGCTTGAGATTGAGCCGGAGCACCTGACCGCTCTTGCGTTTGCAGGAGTGTACAGCTGTACGCTTCTGAAGGGTGCTGCGGTTCAGACACTGTCGCGCCAGACCGGTATCGACAGGGAACAGCTGACCGAATACAAGAACAAAGCCAAAAAGGTGTGTGGAAAATGACGAACTGGAAAGAATGGAGACATATTACCAAACTCGATCCTGATAAGGTTCTGGGTGACGGTGCAATTGCAGAGATTGCAGCAAGCGGAACGGATGTTCTGATGCTGTCGGGAACACTGGATGTGACGCCGGAGAAACTTGCAGACCTCTACGATCAGGTACGCGACTCCGGTCTGCCGGTGGTTGTGGAACCGGCAGATCCGACCGGTGCACGGTTCGAGGGGATGGACCTGGTGTTTGTGCCGACGGTTTTTAATGCGGCCCACCCGATGTTTGTTACGGGTCTTCACAAGGAGTGGGTGCAGCACTTCCCGATTGTCTGGGACAAGGTAATCGGGGAGGCGTATGTGGTACTGAACCCTGCTTCGTCGGTCGGGAAACTGACGCATGCGAAGTGTGATCTCACTCCTGAGGAGGTCGCAGCCTATGCGGTTGTTGCGGAGAAGTACTACCGCATGCCGGTCTTCTACATTGAGTACAGCGGAACCTACGGAGATCCTGCGGTCACAAAGGCAGTCAGCGAGGCGGTGGACGATATTCAGATCTTCTACGGCGGAGGCATCAACAATGCCGAGAAGGCTGCGGAGATGGGACAGTATGCGGATGCGATTGTCGTGGGAAATGCGGTGTACGATGCAGGCCCTGCAATTCTCAAAGAGACGGTGAAGGCGGTCAGACGGTAAATGCCGCAGATCGATATCGTACTCGTTGAGCCGCTGTATGAGGGCAACATCGGGTTTGCCGCCCGGGTTATGAAGAACTTCGGGTTTCATAATATGGTTCTGGTCAACCCGCCGAAGATGACGGTGGAGGCAACCGCACGGGCGTCGCATGCGAAGGATGTTCTTGAGGCGGCGGAGGTTGTAACGCTTGATGAGGTGTTCGCCCGCAGCAATCTTGCGGTTGCAACGACCGGCGGTCTGTCGAAGTCGGTGTCAAACCCGATGCGGATGCCCTACTACTCACCGGCGGAGCTGCGGGAAATGATTCATGATGTGGACGGCCGTATCTCGATTCTGTTCGGGAGGGAGAACTGGGGCTTAAACAACGAGGAAATCCGCCGCTGCGATATTGTGGCAACGATTCCGACCTCACCCGAGTATCCGATTATGAACATCTCGCATGCGATCGGGGTGGTCTGCTATGAGCTTGCGCATCTGCCCCGGGGTGAGTATATGCTTGCCAGCCGGGTCGAGATGGATGCACTTTACGCGCACTTCGAGCGGTTCCTGGAAGGGATCGGTCATCCGGTGGAGAAGCGGGAGACCACGATTCTCCTTGCAAAGCGGGTTCTCGGGAGAACGAACCTGACGGTCCGCGAGGCGAGTACCATTCACGGGATTCTCCGCCGTACCGAGTGGCATCTGAAGCATCCGGGCGTGGCCTACGATGATAAGGGCCGCGAGTACTGGGACGGGGAAGAGTAAGTTTCCTTTTTTTGCAGGACGGCAACGTGCCTGCGTTCGTTTATTGACTGTTGTTGTTCGTCATCGCACATCCGTTCATCTGCAACCCGTCCAGAAACGAAAGACTCCGCTCCACGTCCTCAAACCGCATAACCTCCACAATCATCGTTGCAGACCCCGCCGCCGCAAGTACTGGAGCAAAATCAATCGTTCCCGATCCGCACGCCGCATGCTCATCCCACACCCCGCAGTTATCGTGCAGATGCAGATGATCCGGCCGCTTGGTAAGAAACGCTTTAAGTGTCCCCGTCAGATTTGCATGCCCCACATCCAGCACAAACGACAGACCGCACTCCCGGATACATGTAAGAAGATCCGGTGCCTGAAACCTGCAGCAGTCCCAGCTCCCGAGATTTTCCACCGCAAACCGGATGGAAAACTCCTCCTGCATCTCCCCGAGCTCTGCAAAACTCCGCAGCATTGCCGCAGTTGATGCATCCCACTCGTCCGGATACAGACAAAACCCCGGATGAATCACCAGTGTCTCCGCACCGATCCGATCTCCGGCTTCCGCAGTCTCGCGGATCACCGCAATACTTGCCCGCCGCATCGGCTCAAATGCAGATGCAATATTTCCGTCTCCCGTCGGTGCATGAATCGTGTACCGCAGATCAAACTCCCTGCAGGCATCCTCATACCCAAACAGCGAGTGCTGTGCATCGCACTGAATTTCCACCAGATCACATATCTCCGAAAGCCGCATCAGAGCATCCGCAAGCGGCTCTGCCATCAGACAGTTCGTCGAAACACCAAACCGCCTCATGGGAGAATCCGCCGCATCAGGTCCGCAGCCGAGACCACCGCAACCGCCCCGTCCCCGGCAAGCTCCGCAAAAAGAGCATCCGCCTCTCCTCCGGTATAATCCTCGCATCGTCCAAGGAAATACACCGGCACATCAGCACCCTTCAGGACCGACAGATTTGCCAGATTCCCCGAGCCGACCGGCATCCCCGCAACCACCACGGCATCCGCCTTCGCAACCAGACCACGCAGCTGTTCAACCGCTGCAGCTGACACCGCCGCAAACGGCGGCTCAACCACCGCTTCAATTCCGAGTGCCGCGGCTGCCGCCGCATCAGAATCATTCGCCGCAAGTACCCCCGCGGTAACCCGGCACCCGTGCAGAAGCAGCAGGTGATACAGCTCCGATCCGGACCCCCCGCCCGAGATCACATGTACCCGGACACCGTCTGCAACCGCCGCAACATCATACGCCGGAACCAGATACGGCTTCCCCGTCAGAGGATGCATATGTACCAGCATCCTCACCGAAAAACTCTCGGAGATCCGTTCCTCCGTCAGTACCTCCGCAGGAGTTCCCGCCGCCACGATCTGTCCTCCGCTCATCAGAATCAGCCGGTCACAGAAATAGGACGCAAGATTAAAATCATGAAACACCCCCACCACCGTAATCTTTGGTGTCAGCTCCTGAATCAGGCTCAGAATCTCCAGCTGATGATTAATATCAAGATGTGACGTCGGCTCATCCAGCAGCAGGATCTTCGGCTGCTGTGCAAGCGTCCGTGCAATCAGTACCCGCTGCCGCTCACCGCCCGACACCTCCGTAATCAGTTTATCCGCCAGATGCAGCGTATTCGTCCGCCGCATCGCCTCATCTGCAACCGACAGATCCACCTCTCCCAGAGGTGCAAGCCTCCCGATATGCGGATGGCGGCCCATCAGCACAATCTCGCGGACCGTAAACGGAAACGCAACATCCGTCTCCTGCCGTACGCATCCGAGGATCCGTGCAAGTTCCCGCGTATCATACGTCGCAACATCCAGCCCCTCAATCATCACCGCCCCTGCATCCGGTGCAAGAATTCGCGACAATGTCCGCAGAAACGTGGTCTTCCCGCACCCGTTCGGCCCGAGAATACCAATGAACCGTCCTTCCTCAACCGCAAGTGAAAGATCCCGGAGAACCGTATGGTCCCCGTAACTCACCGACAGCTGCTCCGCAGAAATCACCGGCGTCATACCTGAGTCCTCCTCCGCAGCAGGTAAATAAAGAACGGAGCACCCAGAAACGCGGTAATAATACCCACCGGAATCTCAACCGGCAGTGTCCGTGCAGCCGTATCCGCCCACATCAGAAGAATTGCACCTGCCATCATCGACGCGGGCAAAAGAATCCGGTGATCCGGTCCTGTCAGAATCCGCATAATATGGGGAATAATCAGACCCACAAACCCGATGCACCCCGCAATCGACACCGCAATACCGGTGATAAAGGAAGATACCAGCAAAAGAATCCGTTTCGTCTTCTCGATATTCACTCCCAGATGCACCGCCTCCTCTTCTCCCAAAGCCATCACATTCAGATCGCGGGAGAACACAAATACCACTACGCATGCTGCAGGAATCAAGAGACCCAGAATCACATCATCCCAGTACACATTCCAGAACCCGCCCATCATCCAGAACATAATCTGATGCAGGGAATTTCCCGAAATATACATGAGAAATGACAGCATCGCGGATAAAAACAGCGACACCGCAATACCCGACAAAAGCAGCGTCTCCACCGCCACCCGTCCGTGCCGGAGAGAGATAAGATACACCACAATCGTGGAAAGTGTCGCTCCGGCAAACGCAAGAACCGGCAGAAACAGTCCGCCGAGAAACACAATCGCAAACGCAGCGCCGAGTGCGCCTCCCGATGATGTCCCGATAATATAGGGATCCGCCATCGGATTACGGAACAGCCCCTGCATCGCACATCCCGCCGCAGCCAGCCCGAGCCCGACCAGCACCGCACCGCATACCCGGGGCAGCCGGACCTCAAACAGCAGCTTCTGAATCATCGCCGTATCAAAATTCCACAGCGACAGACCGGACACCCCGATACAGGTCGTAACAAAAATACTTACAATCAGCAGCAGCAAAAGAACCGGGAGAATGAGAACAGGACGACGCAACATAGATGTTGCTAACTATATTGTCTTATGTCAAATAAATTATATCTCCTGGAGTGCATCCCCGGCACACTCTGCAACCTTTGCCGAACGGGTAGTCAGAATAATATTTGTCCGTTTCCCTGCCTCCTGTACAATCTGCATCAGTGCCGCAATGTGGCTGTCATCAAGTGCTGTTTCAATATCGTCGATAACAACTGCTTCCGGCAGTTCCGGTGAAGAAAAGAGCACCGCATAGGCAAGCAGCCGCAGTGTTCCTTCAGAAAAATACTGGTAGGGAATAAGCATTGCCCGGCTCTTTGACTCCCACATCAGCCGGTTGTGGCCATCCTCGGTCACAATCGCAAACCGGACAAACTCCGGTTCAACCGCTGAAACAGCAGCTTCCACGGCAGAAAACGCCTCAGGCATACTCGCTGCAAACCGGAGAAGACATGCCTCCAGATTTCTGCCGGTCGGATACAGCCGTCTGCCTGTATCGTTTGTCTCCGGGTTTCGCATCGCGGACGGGACAAGATGACCGATCCACCAGCGGCTCATCTCCTGCATGATCCGGTACACATCGCGCGGTTCAGGCTCCACGGGGACCCCGAAGATGCTCTCCCGCTCGCCGGTCCGGACCTCGATCTTTTCCAGCTGCGTATCATCCTTTTGATCCTGAATTACCAGCTGCTCGCGGGCGAGGATCAGCCGCTCCGCATCCTTGGGATCCCGCACAAGAACCGCACGATACGATTCGCGGCCCCGCTCCACACAAAGAACAATTTCCCGGGTACACTCCGGTCCGAAATGAAACAGTGCCCCGCAGTTCCCGAACACCTCGGTCCAGTCGCCAAGGGAACGCCCTGCAACTGCCGACAACATCTCAAACGCCGTGGCAACCGAGGATTTTCCCGCACCATTCTTCCCGTAAAAGACCAGAAGACCTTGCACCGGCACCACATACCCGGCAAAATGCCGCAGCCCGGAAATAGAAACTTTGAGCATATTCTCCATCAATGCGAGGGATGGGATTCGAACCCATGAACTCCTTGAGACAGGGTCCTAAGCCCTGCGCCGTTAACCTGGCTTGGCAACCCTCGCGCCTTATTTAGCCCTATGCTCTTATTATGTGGAACGGATATATGATGAACTTTCTTGTACAGTGCCGCAAAATGTGCGGACCGGAACGACGTTTCTTCGTTTACATATCTGAACGTACAAAAAAGAAAAAAAATTAGATTGCTTTGATCTTATGCAGACTCGTAGAGCTGGCCAAAGAACCGTGCTTCCCAGATTAAGAACAGCGGAGCAAGGATCAGAAGCAGAATCCAGCCGATAATCGGAATGATCAAGAGAATACCCATGATAACACCAAGAACGATCATCAGCACAATCCAGGACAGGATATAGTGAATCCAACCGATCTTACCGACGATCTTAAAGATTTCGCCGAACTGGAATGCTGCACCAAGTTTCTCTTCCTTTGCAAACCGGACAATAGCCATTGTGGCCATAATACCAAAGATGATGGAAACAATCAGGGTAATGATCAGACCAATGATACTGACTCCCGTCACGGCTGCTGCTGCTGCATTGGGGTCCATCATGGCCATCGGATTCATCAGTGCGGCACCGCCGAAGATGAACAGGACAATCATCGGCACAATGCCATACACAATACCAATGATCCACATCAGGATACCATCGATCAGCATCTTAACCCATTCACCGAGTTTCGCCTCGCCGCCGCGGTACACGCGAACGGCGAAACCCATCAGAAGTATCCATCCGATGATCGGAATGATACACAGAATGATAAGAATAATCCAGTCAACCCAGTTGCCGACCAGACGCGTTTTGGCAAAGTCAAACGACTTGCCGATATTTTCGGTAATACCAATAGACATAAAGTTCCACCTCTTTTTGTGGATATAAATACATTTGCGTCTTTCCATATATAACTATCTCATAGTTTTGTCGGACAACGATTGAATTTCGGTCAGTTTCGTAAACAGATGAATTTTTTCGTGATTTTCCCATTCAGAAATATTGGGTCAAAAAATACCGGAAAACAGAACCATTTCAAAAAATCCCCAGAATATGAGGGAAAATTCGGCAATTGACAAACAACAATTCGTCCAAATGCCGGAAATGCGCGGAGGAAAAAATGGGTCCGGGAAAAAAGCCGCACGGACAGCGGTCCCTGACCTACGGATCTCCTGCACCGTTATGCGGACTCGTACACATTTGTGTAGTAGCGGGAAAACCCGGGTGCCGGGAACGGCGTCAGAAGTACCATAATCAGCCAGCCGATCTTACCAATCTTCGCGAAAATTGCACTAATCTGGAACACATCGCCAAAGATTATCTTTGCAGCAGCAGCGCAAACAGCATGCTGTCTATACCCGAAGATATGGACAGCGCCCGGATGGACAAAACACTGCGAAAGAAAAAAAGAGGATTACTCCTCTACAGCCGCAGGTGTGGATGCAGCAACCGCCGACTCATACAGATTGGCATAGAACTTTGCCTCCCAGATGGCCAGAAGCGGCGCAACAACGATTAACAGAACCCATCCGACCACCAGAATCACCAGCAGAATGGCATAGATAACCAGAAGGACAAGTCCGATAACAATAATATTGCCCAGATACCGCAGCCAGCCGATCGTTGCAATAACGTTGAGCAGCTCCTTTATCTGGAACGCAGCACCAACCCGCTGCTCCTTGGCAAACCGGATAAGTGCCATGATCAGCACCATGGAAGTGATCAGCAGGACAACTAACCGGATGACCATTGCTGCAAGAACAAACGCCGCATTATCCATAGGGCCGAACATCAGCAGAACAGAGATCACAATATACGGAATAAAGTACACAAGCGAGATGATCGTTGCCAGCAGACCATCAAGGAACATACTGCCCCAGGCACCAAGTTTCAGCTCGCCGCCGCGGTACACACGCAGGATAAAACCTGTCCACAGAATACTGAAGATGAGGGTAAGAACCGCACCGACCAGGAGAGCAGCCAGCGAGAATGCCCCTGCCAGTCCGGCAAACGGAATGCTCTCTGGGATTGCAGCCGATGCTCCCGGAACAATCGTCTCAATGGATGTTACCACAAACCCCATCAAGCCAAAGACCATCAGGGCAATACCTGCCAGCATCAGCAGGCTGATCGTGATCAGAATAATCCAGTCGCTGAAGGAGTGCAGTGCCTTATTTGCATAGTCATACGAACCGCGCAGGTTCTCTACAATACCAATAACCATATTTTTTCGTTCACCTCTTTTCAGATGGGGAATAGTGCGCCGCAAAAGTATATACAGATTGTGTAGTCAGTTAAAAAAAGATGGTTAATGCCGGAAATGGCGGGTGCCGGTAAAGACCATGGCAACACCCAGTTCATCGGCACGGGCAATAACCTCGGCATCGCGGATCGAACCTCCCGGCTGAATCAGGGCGGTTGCTCCGGCAGCTGCTGCAACCTCCAGCGTATCCGGGAACGGCAGGAACGCATCCGACGCCACAACCGTATCCTTCATCGTTCTGCCGAACTCCGCCGCCTTCATCACCGCAATCTTTGCAGAATCCACCCGGTTCATCTGACCGACGCCGATACCCACCAGCTCGGTCGCATTCGAGTACACAATCGCATTGCTCTTTGCATACTTCACAATCTTCCAGGCAAATCTCATCGCCGCAACCTCCGCCTCGGTCGGTGCACGCTTCGATACAACCGTCCAGCCCTCCTCATACTCCGGAGTTCTCTGCACCAGCACCCCGCCGTCGATCGTCCGCAGCTCATCTGCCGGAACCTCGGGCGGGAGAACCAGAAGCCGCATGTTCTCCTTCTTCTTCATAATCTCCCGTGCCTCCTCGGTAAAGGACGGGGCAATCAGCACCTCCACAAACGTGGAACAGATCTCCTCTGCAACATCTTTTCCGACCGGACTGTTCATTGCCACAACCGAACCGTACGCAGAAACCGGATCCACATCCCGCGCCTTAAGATACGACTCAAGCTGGGTCGCGCCCACCGCAACCCCGCAGGGATTGTTGTGCTTTACAATAACCGTTCCCGGAGACGGCAGCTCGCGGCAGAGACTGACAGCTGCATGCACATCCAGATAATTGTTGTAGGACATCTCCTTGCCCTGCAAAGCGGTCTGACCGGCAATACCGGACGTTCCATACACCGCAGCTTTCTGATGCGGATTCTCGCCGTACCGGAGGTGGCGGCCGTTGGCAAACTGCACCGTATAGGTTGACGGGAACTCAGAACCGATACCATTGAGATAGTTCGAGATTGCTGCATCATATGCCGCAGTCCGGGTAAAGGCCTTTGCGGCAAGACTCAGCTTCTGCTCATACGTGAATCCTCCGCCGTTGACCGCATCAATCACCATGGGGTAGTCGTCTGGGTCCACCACCACGGCGACATCCTTAAAGTTCTTGGACGCGGCGCGGATCATCGCCGGACCGCCGATGTCCACAAACTCGATCAGTTCGTCAAGCGGCAGATTCTTTTTTGACATCTCCTCAAACGGATACAGATTGACGCAGAGGATATCGATGCCTTCAATGCCATGCTCCTGCATGACCGCATCGTCCGTTCCGCGGCGGCCGAGAAGACCTCCGTGCACCTTCGGGTGCAGCGTCTTCACGCGGCCGTCCATCATCTCGGGAAAACCGGTGTACTCGGAGACATCCTTAACCGGGATTCCGGCGTCACGAAGAGTCTTTGCGGTTCCGCCGGAACTGAGAATGCCGATATTTTTTGCTGCCAGGGCTTTGGCAAGATCAATGATGCCGGTCTTGTCCCAGACCGACAGGAGTGCGAGAGTCATAACACATGTATATGGTTGGAAGAAGGTAATTAAGGGTTCGGGATATTTCTGTACCCCGTTTGACCGGAGTTGGGGATCGGATCACAACCCGTCCCGCAGTCCCTTGATCCTGTCCCGGAGTTCAATTGCCCGCTCGAAATCCAGTGAACCGGCAGCCGCCTTCATCTCCGCCTCAAGCTCGATGATGAGGTTTGGAATCTCCGACTTTGGCAGATGTTTGGTATCTTTGATATCAACTTCCTTCTCTCGTACCGGTTTTTTGATCGTCTTCGGGACAATCCCGTGTTCCGCATTAAACGCAATCTGCATCTCGCGTCTGCGGGAAGTCTCAGACATTGAAACCCGCATCGACTCGGTGATGTTGTCGGCGTAGAGGACAACGCGTGACTCGGCGTTCCGTGCTGCACGGCCGATGATCTGAATCAGACTGCGGGAGTCACGGAGGAATCCCTCTTTGTCGGCATCAAGAATACCAATGAACCCGACCTCCGGGATGTCAAGACCTTCCCGCAGCAGATTGATCCCGACCAGTACATCAAACAGACCAAGCCGCAGCTGGCGGATCAACTCGGTACGTTCCAGTGCCTGAATCTCCGAATGGAGATAGCGTGTCTTAATTCCCTGCTGTGCAAGATACTCGGTCAGCTCCTCGGCGAGTTTCTTGGTCAGGGTGGTAACAAGCGCCCGGTCACCGCGTTCAATCACCGCATGAATCTCTTTGATGATGTCGTCCGTCTGTCCTGCAATTGGTCTGACCTCCACAACCGGATCCACAAGACCGGTCGGCCGGATAATCTGTTCCACAACACCGTCCGAGTGGGATAGCTCGTACTCGCCCGGCGTTGCCGAGACGAAGATGACCTGATGCATGTACTTCTCAAACTCCGGGAACTTCAGGGGCCGGTTGTCAAACGCGCTCGGCAGCCGGAACCCGTACTCAACGAGGGACACCTTCCGGGAATGGTCGCCGTTGTACATGCCGCGTACCTGCGGCAGCGACTGGTGACTTTCATCGATGACCATGAGAAAATCATCGGGGAAGTAGTCCAGAAGACAGAACGGTTTTTCCCCTGCGGCACGGCCGTCAAAGTGACGCGAATAGTTTTCGATTCCCTTGCAGGACCCGGTCTCCTCAATCATCTCAAGATCATACTGTGTCCGCTGTTTTAAGCGGTGTGCGGAAAGGTCGTCGAGGTTTCCCTCGGCGAGCACGGAATCAAGTTCGGCACGAATTGAAGCAAGACTCCGCTGCATCTCCGACTCAGGCGTAACGAAGTGGCGGGCCGGATACACGTAGAAGTAGTCCAGCCGCTCCTTTTCTTTACCGGTGTTTTTGTCAACCTCTGCAATGCGGTCGATCTCATCTCCGAACATCTCAATTCTGATGATATCGTTGAAGTATCCCGGAATAATGTCGATGGTATCGCCCTTGACACGGAACCGTCCCGGCATCAGTTCAAGATCGTTTCTTTCAAAGAGGATGGCAAGCAGTTTTTCCATGATCTCACGGCGGGAGATCTGCTGACCGCACCGCAGTTCAAATCCGAGGTTGCGGAAGTTCTCCGGATTGCCGAGACCATAGATACAGGAAACTGAGGCAACGATGATGGTGTCGCGGTGCGAGAGAAGCGACGCCGTTGCCGCAAGCCGCATCATCTCGATCTTCGGATTGATCTGGGCATCCTTTTCGATGTACTGATCCTTTTTGGCGATGTAGGACTCCGGCTGATAGTAATCATAGTAGGAGATGAAGTACTCCACGTGATTGTTCGGGAAAAACTCCTTGAACTCATTGTAAAGCTGGGCAGCCAGGGTTTTATTGTGGGCGAGAACAAGCGTCGGCTTCTGAACGTTTTGAATAACATTTGCAATCGTAAAGGTCTTGCCCGACCCGGTCACGCCCAGAAGTGTCTGATACTGTTCGCCGTCTTCGACTCCTGCCGTCAGCTCGGCAATTGCCTCCGGCTGCGAACCACGCGGGGCAAAGGAGGAACTGAGTTCAAACGTTCCTGACATCAGTGGTAATGATGTTGGCGCGGGACGGTATTAGTGTGTGGGGATGCGGCATGCAGGGGGGAAGGACCGGTGTTGCAAAACTGCGGGGAGATACTTCTGCGGCTACTCCCGCCCCGTCGCAAAAAAGAAAAAATATTCAGAGCAGAGACACAAGATCCCGCAGAACCGCCTCGGGATCCTTTGCCTTCACCACACTTGACGCAAGAAGCACACCGTCGGCGCCAAGCGACACCGCGGTCTTCACACACTCGCCGGACTGAATCCCCGCACCGCACAGCACTTTCACATCCGGGTTAATCCGCTGCACCGCATCAACCGTTCCTTTGATAATTTCAGGATCTGCCTTTGCAACCGAGATGCCGGACCCGATCAGTTCCGGCGGCTCAACCGCGATATAGGTCGGGGCAAACGAAGCCGCGGCAGCAGACACTGCCACATTATTTGTACAGACCACCGACTCCAGATGATGGAACTTTGCCGCAGCAACCGTCGCCTCAATATCCGCGATCGACAGACGGCGCTCCGAGTGATTGATCAGCGCTCCCGTGCATCCTGCGGCGCGGACCGTAAACGCCGGGATGCGGCCGGTAAACGCGCCCTCAACCGGATCGATGTGCTGTGCATACACCGGAATTTCATAATGTCTGCAGAACGGATGCAGCTCGGTAAACTGCGGGGCAACACCGATGGTCACGCCCGACTCCTGCATCACAATCTCTGCCGCAGACCCGATCTGGCCCGCATTATTGCCTGCTCCTTCCCGGTACGACTTGAAATTAATAAGGATAAGTGGGGATGCCATGATCGATTCGTCCCGCTTACTTCCGTTTTACCTGCAGAACATCGCCGAGCGTTGTTGCCGCAACGCCCCCCTGTTGGAGCGCATCGGCATCTCCGCCGGTATCCAGAAGCTCAATGCCAAGCTCTGCTTCCAGCTTCTTCCGCTCCGCCTCGGTCGGTTCCCGCTCGCCGCGTTCCAGTTTCTTAATATCTCCTTCCTGCATCTTCAGAACAAAGGCAAGATCCTTCTGGGAAAAACCCTTGGCCTGACGCGCTGCCGCAATGCGCTTGGGGAAATCCTCAACAATGTCACCTTCCATATAATCAAACATATCCCGCTTGCGTGATGCAGCGGCTGCCGGGACCTGCGCAGATCCTTTGCGCACAATCGTCGGCCTGCCAAATCCCGCAGATGCAGGTCTTGGTGCCTGGACCTCTGTGCCGAGTTTGGCACATTTATCGCAAACCTTCATCGGCTTGGCACCTTCAATCTGCACCAGTCTTCCTTTTTTGGTGAGAGGTGCCCCACATAACTCACAGTATTCTGTTTGCATGATAAATTCGACCTACTCTATTTTTTGTTTCTACCACATTAACAATTCGGATATCGATACTTTTTGGAAAGAAATTATTCCGAACCGTAATAATCCGACACCCGTATGGGAAGCTATTTTACCCATATACACTGATATACCCGTAAGTTGCCATGTCAGAAACACCGGACATCATCTCACCATGTGCCGGAGAACCAAATTCCGTCGACACAATCGGGGAGAAAAACCCGCACCCAAAGGAAAACGAACTTGCTGTTCTCCGCAAGACAAACATTGCTCTTGAGAGCAGAAACTTTGAACTTCGCGAGCAGGTACGGCAGCTCCGGCTCCAGACCGCGGCAGCAGAATCACAGCGTGATCAGTACAAGCGCGAGATAAAGAAACTGCGCGATGAACTCAACGACTACCGCAGCCCGCCACTGGTTCTCGGAACGATCGAGTCGGTTATTGATGAGACGCATGTCGTGGTCCGAAGTACCACCGGCCCGCAGTTCCTTTCCCGGGTCAGTGAACATCTGGATCCAAAAGATATCATGCCCGGCACGCTTTGTGCCATGCATCTGCAGTCCTTCAGCATCGTGGATATTCTGCCGCCGAAGTACGACAGTCAGGTATCCGCAATGGAAGTCATGGACACACCGGACGTTACCTATGACGACATCGGCGGTCTTGAGGAACAGAAGCAGCTGCTCCGTGAATCGGTGGAACTGCCGCTCAAGTCCCCGCGTCTGTTTGAGACGGTCGGTATTGCCCCGCCCAAAGGCGTTCTGATGTTCGGCCCGCCCGGGACCGGCAAGACGCTTCTTGCAAAAGCGGTTGCGCATCATACGAAAGCCTCGTTTATTCATGTGGTCGGGTCAGAACTCGTCCAGAAGTACATCGGCGAAGGCGCACGGCTGGTACGCGAGCTGTTCCAGATGGCCCGGGAACGCTCACCGGCCATTATCTTCATCGATGAGATCGATGCCATCGGTGCGGCACGCGGAAACGACAGTTATTCTCCCGGTGACCATGAGGTCAGCAGAACACTCATGCAGCTGCTTGCCGAGCTGGACGGATTTGACAACCGCGGTGATGTGAAGGTTATCGGTGCAACCAACCGTCCTGACATCCTTGACAAAGCCCTGCTCCGTCCCGGACGATTTGACCGTATCATTGAGTTCCCGCTGCCGGATGAGGAGGGACGAAGAACGATTCTTGAGATTCACACAAGAAAGATGAATCTCCGGAAGACCGTGTCACTTGCAGAGATTGCAGGGGAGACTGAAGGCATGAACGGTTCGGAACTTATGGCGGTCTGTGTGGAGGCGGGAATGAACGCTATCCGCAAACGGCGGACGATGATTAACTCCGAGGACTTTGCCAAAGCACTTGCCGCAGTAAAGGCCGGACGAACCGGGATTGTGGTCCAGCAGCCGGACGCAATGTTCTCCTAATTTTTTTGCGGTGCACGATCGCTTCACCACGTACCCGCAGGCAGTTTTCCGAATATCTCTCTTCAGCACAGGTGCAACGCCGTTTGGGACAAAGTCTTGATACGTTACGATGACCTATAGGTATGCTATTATGATGCTGACTGATGAGGTGACTCCGGATGAGATTGGCGATAGTTGGGCGCCGGGTGTTTTCGGAGTACGAGGAGTTTCTTACTGGCCTCTTCACGCTCTTAATTAGTGTCAGTTTATCGTTTATTGCGGGAATTTATCTGGGTTCGGTGAATGAGGTTCTTCTGCTGATCCCAGGCTTGATGGTGCTGGTTACCCCGTCGATTAATATGCGCGGAGCGATAGCGGGCATTCTGACGTCGCGGTTGTCGTCGTCAATGCATCTTGGTGCGTTTGAGGTGCGGTTTTCGCGCGGGACGGATCTGGGGGATAACCTGCGTGCGTCGATTCTGCTGACGGTGATTATTTCGGTGCTTCTTGCGGTGTTCGGGAAGATCATCTGCGTTCTTACGGGGACGGAGGTTATCGGTCTTGTTGACATGGTGATCATTTCAGTTGTTTCCGGAACAATTGCGGGTCTGATTGTGACGATGATTGGTGTTGTGACGTCGATTGTGTGCTACCGCCGGAGCTGGAATCTGGATATGGTGGGTGCACCGGTGGTTACGACGTTCGGGGATATGATGACGCTGCCGTTTCTGGTGGTTACGGCGGTTCTGATGATGGGGGCGCCTATGGAGCTGAAGCTGGTTCTGGGTATTGTTGTGCTGGCGATGATTGTGTGGGCGGTTGTTTCGATGGGCCGGGCGACTGAGACAGTGCGGGATGTGCTGCGGGAGGGTGTGCCGTTGCTTGCGCCGCTGTCGCTTCTGGGGATTGTTGCGGGTGTGCTGTATACGGATGGTCTGGAGAGCCTGATTGCTGCGGCGGCAGTTCTGATTCTGATGGCGCCGTTTATGAACGGGTGCGGGTCAATTGGGGGTATTCTGACGTCACGGGTTGCAACGGAGATGCACATGGGTCTGGTGGATGCGGACTTAGTGCCGTCCCGGACGGTGCTGTGGCATTTTGTGGAGAATTATGTGTATGCTCTGTTGATTCTGCCGCTGATGGGGGTGGTGTCGCATTATGCTGCTGCTGCTATCGGGATTACGACGCCGGGTCTTCTGCCGATGGTGCTGCTGTCGGTTGTTGCGGGGGTGCTGGTGATTACGGTGATGAATCTCTTGGGGTATTATACGGCGGTGTTCAGTTACCGGATGGGGTATGATCCGGATAATTTCGGGGTGCCGGTGGTGACGAGTTCGATTGATCTGGTGGGGGCGACGGCACTGCTGCTGGTGATGATGGTGGTGGTGGGGTGATCCGGTATTGTATCTCGTCGGTTTTCTGAATCGCTTCGAAGAGTAGCACGAGTCAATACCAAGTTCACCCTTTTGTTACGGGTGTTTTTTTCTCAGGAGGATGCCGGCTGCGATCAGTGCGGGAAGCAGGCCGCTGATCGGAGACGGGGCCTGGGTCAGGGTAGGGATGGTGTCTGCGGCGGTGGTCTGCACTGTTGGTGAAATAGTGGCGGAGGCAGATACGGTCGGCAGGGTTGGTGAGGTGGCGGCTGCTGTTGCCGGGATGTTTGTGACGGACGGCTCGACTGGGGCCCAGCCGGCATAGAGTGTCATGTCGCCGGGGATTGGTGCGGAGAAGTTCCATCGTGTGGTGAGTGCGGTGTCTTTGTACCAGCCGAGGAAGACGGCGTCCGTTTTGACCGGGTTTGCGGGTTGGGTGATGCGGTCCCCGTAGGAGAGGCCGGTTTCCGGGTTGATACTGCTGCCGCCGTTGGTGTCGAAGAGGACGCGGAAGGCGTTGTCCATGTTGCCGCCGGAACTGCTGCTCTCGCCTGGTGTCTGTGTTGCGGTGGGTGCCTGGGTTACGGGGCGTGTCGGAGGTATGGTTGTTGGTTTTGTTGTGACTGTTGCTGTGGGTAGTGGGGTTGAAGTAATTTTAAATCGGGCGGTGATTGCTACGTCTTCTGCCGGCATGGTGTAGGTGGTGACCGGGCTGTCCGGGTTTTCGAAACTGCCGCTGCTGACGTTTGCGGTCCAGTTTTCAAATGTCTGCCCTGCTGGAACAATGGCGCTGACGGATACGTTTGTTCCCGTTGCATAGCTGCCGCTGCCGGTTCCACCGGTTACCGTGAGGTTGTATCCTCTGGTGAGTATGAGTGATTTGCTGGAGGAGTCATCCTGATAGGCGAGAGCGAAGCCGGGAAGGGAGGGGGAGAGCCTGAAATTGTTGAGGTCTGCGGCGGTTGCATCCTGAGGAAGTTGTACTATTTTTGTTCCGGGGGAGACAGCAAGATCAAGAGGGAGGGGAGGATGAATGTCTGTTTTATTTATATAGAGATCCTCTATATGGGATATGGTTGTCTGGTGGGGGCGGAAGGGAGTGATGTTTGCGACGTTTCCGGTAAATGCGGACGGGACGGTGATGTAGTTTGCATCTCCGCCGAAGAGCATGGTGGTGTCCGGGCCAATCTGTACATTGCCGGAGAGATTGAATGTGCCGAACAGGTAGCAGACTTCGCCGCCTTCCGTTGCTGCACTATTGCTGGTGATGGTACCTCCGGAGACTGCGGCATCGCCGAGGTTATACACGCCTCCGCCGTAATTTGCCGTGTTCTCGCTGATGGTTCCGCCGGTCATGGTGAAGGTGCCCGCGTTATAGACTCCGCCGCCGTAGTAACGTGCGTTGTTTTCGGTGATGGTTCCTCCTGACATGATGAAGGTGCTGCGGTCGTTATGTACGCCGCCGCCGCCGTAGTTGTCTGCATGGTTTGCGGTGATGATGCCGCCATCCATGGTGAAGGTGCCGCTGTTGTTGAGGTATATCATCGATGTGATACTGGCGGGAACACCGGTCCGGTTTCCGTCCAGAGTGAGGACGCCTGCGGTACCGTTGTTTTTGAGGGTGAGGTTTCCGCCGGTTACGAGGAACATGCCGTTGCCGCCGGTTTGTGCGCCGGTCCGGTAGATTTTGTGCGGGGCGGCATCGGTTGTGAGGGTGATATTCTGTTTTGCGGCAATGGTGAAGATGTCGGAGGTGTTTGATCCGACAGGGATGTCCTGGGTGATGAGAATGGTGCGGACGCTGCCGTCGGTGGGGGCCGTGGAAATGGCGGTGTGGAGTTCATCAAATGTGCCTGCGGTCAGGGTGTCTGCGGCCGCAGTTCCGGCGAGTGCGATGCAGAAGAGGAGAAGTATGGCGAGGGGAATGGTTCGTACCAGGCGCAGGTATTCTGCGGTTCCGTGATGCTCTGGTATGTGTGTTTGTCCGGTGCTGCGGGTATGATGGTTGTGTGGGAGATTCAGGGAGTTTTTTGGAGGATACATGGTTCTGTCTGAGGCAGAGTGTCTGCCGGATTTCCTGAGGATGTTTTGTACCGGCTGTTCTGCGGTGATAGTATGTTTTGTGTGAGGTCTGTTAAAGGTAGAGATAGTGCCAAAAATAGTTTGGAATGCCGATTGTCGTTTGTATATTAGTATTTTCTGTTTGTGACCAATCCGGGGATCTCATGCAATGATGTCGCGGTTTTTTCCCGGGAACTGTCGGTGTCTGTGGAGAAATTATTTTAAAATAATTTCTCCACAGACACCGACAGCTTTTGCCGCCGAAGAATCCCCGCACAAACCCGCCTGAAAAAATTATGCAAATGCCGGATAGACAACCTCTCCGGCGGACACGTTCAGACCAAACCGCGTATTGTACTCATCCAGCACGGCCCGGACACTCAGATGTGCCGCTGCCTCGGGATGCAGCATCTTTGCTACCGCCACCGCCCCGGCAAACGTCCGGGGGCCGTAGGCAATGTCGTTACGGATCATGTAGGTCCGGTTTTCGGAAACCGCATCCAGATGGGAAAATCCGCTCCTGCCGGTAAATGCGGCATACTGATCCGCGGCGTTCTCCATACTCTTCACCGAAAGCACCTTGATCATTACATCGGGATTTTCTGCAATCAGCCACTCAGGCGAGACCTTCGGGGATGTTGCGCCCATCTCCTGCGTGAGCACATTTCTGCCGCCGGCATGTTCTATCAGCAGATCCATGCCGGACCCCTTCGCCTGGCCGGAGTAGTCCGTGTATCCCTCGCAGTACACCGACGGAGAGAACGAGACAGGGGCAGTCGCGTTTGCCGCAGCATCCATCACACCATTGTAGAACGCAACAAACTCCTCCGCCTTTCCGGAGTTGCCGGTGAGGACGCCGAGCGCCGCAACATCCGCCGGCATCGTGGTCGGCTTATAGCAGTCAATGTAGCAGATGGGAATTCCTGCCGCTTCAATAGCATCGGCGTTCAGCGGTTTTGACGTGGAGAATGCAATCACCACATCCGGTGCCAGGGAACTGATCGTCTCGATGTCGGGAACATCCCATTTGCCGACGCTCACTGCATGCACAAAGAGAGGACCAAGCTCCGCGTGATCTGCAATCGACTGTGACACTCCGACCACCCTGTCTGCGGCACCCATAACATACAGCATCTCCGCAGCGTTTGAGTTCATCAGAACAATCCGTTCCGCCGGATGATCCAGCGTGAACGCATCACCGTTTGTCTGGGTGACCACCACCGCGCCCGCGGGAGCATCGGTTGTCACACAGCCTGCCGAACAGAGAACCGCGGCCACCGCAGCGAGGCAGAGAAGGAAAAGAAAAGATTGTTTCATCATTACACACTCTGACTAAACGTAGTCCGACACGCTATTTCAGTGTTACGATAGAGAAATCTTCTCACACATCGGACGGCGCATAGGAGAGAATAAATTTGCCGTGGGAGTTCTCCACAACCTCCGCACATACGCCGTACACATCCCGGACCGCATCCTCCGTCAGAACCTCTTCAGGTGTCCCGCAGGCGTGGATTCTACCGCATTTCAGCATCACCACTTTATCCGTATACCGCAGAGCCAGATTGAGATCATGCAGGGCGATAATCATACAGGAGTTTTCCTCATGGACAATTCGCTGCATCGTTGACACGGTCTCCAGCTGGTGACGGAGGTCAAGCGAACTCGTCGGCTCATCGAAAAGATAGAACGCCGGCTGTTGGGCAAGGGTTCGTGCGATGAACACCCGCTGCCGCTGACCGCCGGACAGTTCGTTCACGAACCGTCCGGCAAGATCCGTGACATGCATCGCTGCAAGACTTTTGTCCACCGCCGCAAGATCCTCATCGGTGACCGACCAGCTCATGTAGGGCCGCCGTCCGATCAGCACTGTGTCAAGCACCGTGGTGAATGGTGTGTAGTGGAAGTACTGCGGCACGTAACCGATCAGTTTTGCCCGGTCGATAGGATCAATTGCGGATGCATCAACTCCGTCGATCAGAACTTTTCCGGATGCGGGCGGGAGAATGTCGGCAATGGTTTTGATCAGCGTTGACTTGCCCGACCCGTTCGGCCCGAGCAGTGCAACGACCTCACCCGCATCCGCGGTGAAACTGATGTCGTGCAGAATCGGCACGCTGCTGTACTTCTGCGCAACAGCTTCCGTCTCAATTCTCATCCGAGATACCTCCCGTGTCCCCGCGTGATAAGGTAGAGGAAGAAGAGACCGCCGAGGATGTACATGATGACGCCGACCGGAATCTCAACCGGTGAGAAGAGGCTGCGGGCCGCTGTGTCGGAGACGAGGAGGATCAGTGCACCCATCACCGCGGAACAGGGAAGGAGGTACCGGTAATCGTTTCCCACAATCATTCGGCAAATATGCGGCGCCATGAGGCCGATGAACCCGATGACACCGGTAAATGCAAGACAGGCGGACGCAGCGAAGCTGACTATCATAAGCCCGTGTATCCGGAACCGGGGAACGTTGATGCCGAGATTTTTTGCGACATCATCGCCGCCGGAAAGTGTGTTGAGGTCCCATGCCCGCCGTTCGACCAGGAAAAAGCAGAGGAGCACAATCGGCAGAAGAACGATGACCGCCTGCCAGTTTGCGCCCCACATACCTCCCATGAGCCAGGTGACGATGTCGCGCAGAGCGTCGTCGTCGGAGATGTACTGGAGTGCAAGCAGGCCCGCCTGAAAGAGGTAGCCGATGACGACGCCTGCAAGGATCATGATGGCCTGTGAGGTCTGCTTTGTGCGGGAGATGAGATACACCAGAACAACACTCATCCAGCCGAACAGGAATGCAGAGAGGATCAAAAGGCCGGTGTCGAGGGAGAAGGTGATGCCTGCAACGGTTACGGCGCCGGCGAATGCGGCGCCGAAGAGGACCGGGCCGAGGACGATCATGAACGCGGCACCAAAGGATGCCGCAGACGACAGACCGAGGGTGAAAGGACTGACGAGCGGGTTGCGCAAAAGCCCCTGCATCACCGCCCCGGCAACGGCTAAGCTCACGCCGGCAAGAACGGCGAGCAGAATGCGGGGGAGCCGGTAGCCGGTGATGATGAATCCGGCGTTGGCCGTTGCGGGTGCGTCGATGAGGCCGGGCAGAACTGCGTGACCAAAAGCGGCGAGGACATCAGCTGGAGGAATGGCAACGGTACCGATACCGCAGGCAATGACTGCGGCGATGCAGAGCAGGAGGAGGAGTGCACCGAAGATGAGGAGCTTACGCTTCTGCGTGGTGCGGTACAACTCAGCGATCTTCTGTTCGGGCATAGATCACGTCCGCAGAAACATCGCCGCAAGCCGATCTTTCGTCAGCACGATCGTCGTCGGTCTGCCGTGCGGACACGTGTACGGCGACCGCGTTGCCATCAGCTGACGGAGCAGACGCTGCATCTGTTCCGTCGTCATCGGGGTTGCCCCTTTCACCACTGAACGGCAGGCCGCCGTCTTCAGCACGCGGTCAAGCACACTCTCCTCACCGCCGGAGGAACTTTTATCCAGCGCCCGGGCAATGATCTCGTGAATCACCGCCGGATCGCCGAGCGACGACGAGACCACCGGAACGGTACGCACCATCCAGATGTCCTTCCCGAACGGCTCAAGCGTGTAGCCTGCATCCGCAAGCACCGGGAGCAGGTCGGGAACTGCCGCCGCCTCTTTTTTCGTGAGCTTCAGCTGCACGGGAACGATCAGCTCCTGCCCGGCCAGCCCCCGTTCCTGCCGTGCAAGCAGGAGATCATACATCACCCGCTCGTGCGCTGCGTGCTGATCGACCACCACCAGATCGCCGGTCTCGTTCCGGGCAAGAATATACGTATCCGCAATCTGTCCAAGAACTTCGGGAACAAACTCCGTCGTCTCCGGCGGTTCAAAACTCTCTGTCCGCCGCAGCTGTTTGTCCGTCTGCCGGAGTGCCGCAGCCGCGGGAACCTTGGGGGAAACGGGGTCTTTCATCTGCGGAGATATCCGCCGCTCATACGGAGATGCCGCCTCCCCCAGAACCGAGAGCGGCAGCATTGCCGCTGTCGCTGCCGTTCCGGCTGACCCACTGCCGCCCGCATCCCGGGGAGGTTCCGGAATCTCTGTGCCTGCCGCAGCCGCAAACACCCGCGTCTCATGCAGGGCACAATATACCGCGTCCTGTACCCCCGTCTGCACGTCCCTCTCGCGGGACAGCCGCACCTCTTTTTTCGTCGGATGCACATTCACATCCACGTCAGCAGGGTTGATCTCCAGATCCAGAAATGCCGCAGGATACATCCCCTTCGGCAGAAGCGTACCGTATCCCTCCCGCACCGCCCACTGGAGCGGGCGTGATGTCACCTGCCGCCGGTTAATCGAAAGATAAAACCTGCTTGGTGTGCTTTTCATCTCACAGCCCGGACGGGTTACGAACCCGGCGACCTTCACAATCCCGTAGGTCCCCGCGACCGGCACCAGATCTCTGGCAAACGTCTGCCCGAACACCGCGGCGATCACATCCGTAAAATTGCCGTTGCCGTAGGTACGGAACCGCTCTTTTCCCTGATAGGACAGCACAAACGAAATCTCGCGGTGCGCCAGTGTCAGCCGCTCCACCATATCATAGATATGGGCAAGCTCGGTTGCGACCGTCTTCTGAAACTTCCTCCGGGCGGGCGTGTTGTAGAACAGTCCCTCAACGACCACACTCGTCCCTTCCGGCGCACCGGTTGCCGCATGCTCCACGAGCTCTCCGCCGTGAATCACTACGCGGGTCGCCTCCGGACGTTCAGAACCCCGCCTTTTGGTGGTCAGTGTCACCTGCGAAACCGCGGCAATGCTTGCCATTGCCTCGCCCCGGAACCCGAGCGTTCCAATAGCTGCAAGATCTTCAGGCCGGGAGATTTTGCTGGTTGCATGCTGGCGGAACGCAAGCAGTGCATCCTCATGTTCCATACCGCATCCGTCGTCTGTTACCGCAATGCGGGTCACGGCGGTTTTGTCCGCCGCAAGATCGATTCTGATACGGTTGGCCCCGGCATCAATCGCGTTTTCCACCAGCTCTTTTACCACCGATGCCGCCCGTTCCACCACCTCTCCTGCGGCGATGTGGCTGATTGTCTCCTCGTCAAGAACCGTGATTACGCCCATTACTTCCTCTCCAGCATCGACTTGAGTTCATTGATGAACATCAGTGCCTGCATCGGTGTCATCTCGTTGATGTTCGCCTCACGGACCCGTTCCTCAACCGCCGAGACTGCGGGCGTCAGCGGTTCGGACGCCGTGTCCACGAGAAGCATCTGCGTATAGTACTTTCTGCCGCCGGAACCTGCATCTTCGCGGAGAGCCTGATTCAAAATAGCTTCTGCACGGGTCAGGACTTTTTTCGGAACGCCCGCAATCCGCGCCACATGAATACCGTAACTCCGGTCAGTTGCGCCCGGAATCAGTTTCCGCAGGAACGTAATATCGTGCTGATCCTCTTTTACGGCGAAGTGATAGTTCTTCATGCGGCGGAACTCCTGTTCCATGCCGATAAGCTGGTGGAAGTGTGTGGCAAACAGTGTCCGGGGGCCCTTCGCCCCTTTTCCATGCAGATATTCCAGCACCGCCCGGGCAATGGAGTAACCGTCCACCGTACTTGTCCCGCGCCCGATCTCGTCCAGAAGAATCAGGCTTTTGTCGGTTGCGTTGTTGAGAATGTTGGCCAACTCCAGCATCTCCACCATGAACGTGCTCTGCCCGCCGGCAAGATCGTCGGATGCCCCGACCCGGGTAAAGATCCGATCCACAATACCTATCTTTGCATAGCGTGCCGGAACAAAACAGCCGATCTGCGCCATGATGCAGATTAAGGCAACACTTCGCATGTAGGTTGACTTTCCGGCCATGTTTGCACCGGTCAGGATCAGAATCTGATCGCCGGATGCGTTCATCTCGGTGTCGTTGGGGACATAACCGCCCGGAACCGAGTCTTCGACGATGGGGTGACGGCCGTCGCGGATGAGGAGTTCTTCTCCTGCGGAGAACGCAGGCCGTACATACCGGTTCGCCGATGCAAGTTCCGCAAACGCAATCAGCATATCAATGGTGCCGATCCCTTCCGCCGCCTCTTTGAGGTCGGGCACTGAGTCGCGCAGTGTTGCGAGCAGGGATTCGTAGAGCGCAACCTCAAGTGCAAGAATGCGGTCGTCCGCCTGTGCCATCAGCGCTTCGCGTTCGCGGAGTGCCGGAAGGGTAAACCGTTCGCCGTTTACGGTGGTCTGCTTGCGTTCGTATTCGGGCGGGACTTTGCCTGCGTTTGCCCTGGTTACTTCGATGTAGTAGCCGAAGACGTTGTTGTAGGCGATCTTCAGCGATTTGATGCCGGTCCGGTCCCGTTCGCTCTGCTGAAGTTCTGCGATCCAGTCCCGTCCGGTTGCAACCACCGTCCGGAGCTGGTCGAGGTCGGCGTTGTATCCCGAGCGGATTACATTGCCGTTGCGGTACACGACCGGCGGGTCGTCGATGAGTGCGGAGGTGATTAATCCGGCAACCTCGGTAAGGTCCGGGATACGGGCAAGCTGTTCTGCCAGCAGGCCTGAGGGTGTGCCTATCTCTTTTCCGATCTCCGGCAGCAGGGCAAGGCTTGCGGCAAGCGACAGAAGGTCGCGGGGAGACGCATTGCCGTAGGCAATGCGTCCTGCAATCCGCTCAATATCAGCGACTTTTGCAAGCACGCTGTCCAGTGTAGTACAGAGTACCGGCCGGTTGGTGAAATATTCCACGGCGTCCAGCCGCAGATTGATTGCGTCCGCGTCAAGCAGCGGCACGGTTACGGTATTTCGCAGGATCCGGCTGCCCATGGGGGTTTTGGTGCGGTTCAGGAACCCGAACAGGGTGGTATCATTCCGGTCTCCCCGCAGGGGAGACAGGATTTCCAGGTTGCGCAGGGTGATTGCATCCAGGACCATTGCGTCGCCCGCATGTCTGCGGGAAAAGCCGCTGATGTGGGGGAGCGCGGTCTTCTGGGTCTCCTTTGCATACCGGAGTGCGGCGGCGGCCGCACTGATGCAGAGCGGGGAGTCGGCGCAGTCGTAGCCGTCAAGCGATGCAACGCCGAAGGCGGTACAGAGCGCCGGTTCCCCGTCCGTGAAGAGATCGGCGCGTCCGGGGGTGATTACCCGGCCGCATCCGGCAAGGAAGCTGATGAGATCTGCCGGAATCTGCTGCGGCACTAAGATTTCTGCCGGGGTGTAGCGTTCTATCTCGGTTGCAAGCGAGGCGTTGTTCTCTTCGAGAGGAATTTCCTCGACGAAGAACTCGCCGGTGGTAATATCCAGAAACGCAAGACCTGCATGTGCCTTTGCGTCCACCGCAAGCGCGAGTAGGTAATGTGCCGCGCTGGTATCCACGATACCGGTATCGATTGCCGTTCCCGGCGTGACCACGCGGATAACATCCCGTTTCACACAGCCTTTTGCGGTTTTGGGATCTTCTATCTGTTCGCAGATGGCAACCTTGTAGCCTTTGCGAACCATCCGGGGGAGATAGAGATCAAGGGCGTGATAGGGAATGCCTGCGAGGGGAATCGGATTTCCTTCCGGGTCTTTGGACCGCGAGGTCTGGACGATGTCAAGTTCACGTGCACAGATTTCCGCGTCTTCCCAGAAGGTTTCGTAAAAGTCGCCCATCCGCATAAAGAGGATGCAGTCCGGGTACTGCTCCTTAAACATCCTGACCTGTTCCATTGCGGGAGTGAGTTTCTTCTGGGGGGTCATAGGTGAAAATATATTGGTTTCTTTGCTATTGAAGGGTTGTTTTTTGTGGGTGGTGCCGGGTGACGGGGCGAAGAAGATATGGGTGGTTTGGGGAGGGAAATATTCGGTGCAGGGCCATCATTGTTCCTGAGATACTGCAAGACTGTTGCGGAGAGATGAACCTGTGGATGTTGTGGGGGTTGATGACACTGACAGATACACCGAAAAATTCCAAAATATTAATAATATTTTCTTGGTTTCAGCTGTCATACTCCGGAACACTCACAAGAAAGGAGGGGGTCATCAGAGATCATTTCAGTTCAGGACATCATACCATCTGTGCCCGATACCGAATAAATCCGAGAGAAAGAAGATCATCTCGGATGTATACGAGGTATTTTTGGAGATGCTCAACTATTATAGTCGCCGGAAACACTCTGTTGGAATACCTCCTGAAATGCGTGGACATGCAAGGATGAGAATGAATTTGTGTTCATTCATGATGTCTTTCCCCCAGTATGGCTTGCTTATGCTTGCTTATATTTCTCGTCATTCCACTGTATGCACATATCCTCACAATATAATTCGTGAGAATCAGGGACAAGGTAAACATGAGGAGGATGTACATTTTGATCCGTATAACCGAATGACTTATAAAGATCTGCCACATTCTCTGAGAGGACGTATTTCTTTCCATCTCGAACCTCTTTGCCTGAGATTTCCTCACCGGCTTGGAAGATAAATGTCTGTTTTGCGAAGTTACCATGACTGTCAAATTTACCATCCCATTTACTGACTTGATCTCCTGGACGACCAAACACTAATGAAGTATCAGGAACATCAGTTACCCATGATATCCCCACAGATGACGTACTCAGTGAACATGACATCTGTGTTCCACTGCCGCTTCCTTGCGGCTGTTCATTGTTGGAATGTACGTATGGAATAGCCGGTGTCCAAGGAGTAGGGTGGTTGGCATCTATTTTAAGGGTGAACTGTATATTTTTGTAATCACTACTGCCGAGATATTTTCCCGGTGTCATTTTTAGATAACTCGTAGTAAAGAAATAATCTTTGTCAGGAATATCTTCTATACTATCCCAATACCACTTGGAGGTAAATTCGATCCTCCCGTATACCTCATTCGTTTTATCCGACTTGTAGGAGTAGTCTAGATATGACTCACCAATTAACTTCGGCGGTGAAATTGGTGGCATATCTGCTGCTAAGGCAACAAGGGATTCGCTCGCAGACTTTGTTTTTTCCTTCAATGTGGTGTTCACCCATTTGTTCAGGTTCTCTCTCGCTGCTGCATAAGCCGTGTTGCTTGCATCCGCGGAAACGGCAGACGCATACATCATGGTTTGTCCGGTGGGTAGAACCCGGAAAGCATAAGCAGCGAGTTTTTTACCCTCAGGTAGTTTCACACCCGGGATACCCACATACCCATCTGGTATTGGGGATGCAAATAATGCGTTCTCGGATACGGTCTTCCGTTGTGATAAGATATTGGACGACAGGAAAGAGTTGGGCAAGGCAACAGGTGCCACGCTATTTCCAAAGAGCGCGGTGTAGTTGCTCAGGGTGGCATTTGCTGTTTCGAACAGATCTTCTGGTGAGAGATCGGGGCCGAACGCAGTAATGGTAAAATCAGCGGGATCGTAGATGGCCCCTCTGTAAATCGTTCTCATTGAAGTCAGGGGGATGTCTCCATTCACTATGTCGTCATCAACCAAGCTGAGGACCGCATTGTCCTCTGCATCCTGAATCCAGACCTCTCCGCTACTGAACTCATCGTGGACATCGGCGGCAACAGGTGCGATACAGAAGACAGTGGCAAACACCACCGTCGCAAGCAAGACGGCAAAACAGGTATAACACCGGTTTTGTGTCTCACACTCTAATAATTTCATGTAGTTTACCTTTAGAATTGATAATGGATAATAGTGTTGATCATAGACTCACATGGTGCCGTATATTCTCGTTTTTTCACGGATTTTTCTAAAAATACCGCGGATAAAATACAATCAGATCGATTCCCTCTTCCAAAACCAAGACCGGAATTGAAAAAGGATACCCGCCTGATTGAGCGGGGATTTGACTACTACTAATTTTTTCCGGGGGACAACCACTCCCCTGCCGAAAAAGAATTTTTGTGATTTTTTCGTAGAAGAATTGCGCGGTGCAGAAGATACCACCCAACAGTACAACAGTGCTCCAAAAAGAAAATACACCGCGGAACTGCTATTCTGAAAAAAATCCATGCGGGCATCCCCCAGCCGGACGGGAGAAACCTCATCCAAGACCTCCGGCGACCTGTCCGTCAAACGGTCTCCCGCAGTTTCGGCATCTTCCCTCAGCCAGTCCCGGCATTTTTGTAACGTATCCGGCCCGTAATATCAGCAGTTCCCCGCACGCAGGGCACCGGGTTTGCGAGCCTGCGGCATGCATGATATTGCCGATATACGGATAAGCAAGTCCGTGTTCCTTTGCCTGGGCAAATATTCTGTCCAGTGTCTCCTTCGGTGTGGGCTGGGCATTTTCCATCCGGTACATCGGAGAAAACCGGGTAAAGTGATGCGGAACGAGATTTCCGAGATGCTCTGTTTCCCAGGAAAGCATTGCGTCAATCTCTTCGGCACTGTCGTTGTATCCGGGGATGACCAGCGTCACCAGCTCCAGATGCAGACCAAGTTCCTTTGCCCGGAGAATCGTGTCAAGCACCGGGGCAAGATGTGCACCGCAGACCGTTCGGTAGAACTCGTCGGTGAATGCCTTGAGATCAATGCGGATCGCTCCAAGATACGGTGCAAGTTCTGTAAGCGCCTCCTCACTCATATAGCCGTTTGTGATGAATGCCGAACCAAGTCCTGAATTATCTGCCAGCCGGAGAACGTCCAGCGCATACTCAAAGGAAAGGGTCGGTTCGTTGTAGGTAAAGGAGATACTCTTTGCCGGTGTCTTCTGGACTTCCTTCATCAGATCTTCCGGGGAGACTGCGGATGCAAACATGTCCCGCACCTGCGACAGCGTATAGTTCTGACAGTGGCGGCAGGTCAGATTGCAGCCGTAACTGCTGACGGAGAAGGTCTGGGTTCCCGGAAGGTAATGATAGAGCGGTTTTTTCTCAACGGGGTCAATCCCTGCGGCAGTAATCTTTCCGTAACTGTTTGCATACAGTATTCCGCAGATGTTTTCCCGCACTCCGCAAAATCCCCGATCACCATCGGCAATCCGGCAGTGACGCGGACAGAGACGACAGATGACCGCATCGTCTTCGGACGGCGAGAACAGCAGAGCTTTGTGCATACAGAAATAGTATGGGGAGAATCTATATCAAAGAGCGCATCGTAATACTCACCTATGAAAATTGCCTGCTGCGGGGTGGACTGTGATGCCTGCAAGTATCCTGACGGCTGTTCCGGCTGCCGTGAGGCTGCCGGAAAGCCCTTCTGGACAGCGTATGTGAACATCACCGTCTGTCCGGTCTATGACTGCTGTGTCCGTGAACGGGAGCGGTCTTCCTGTGGCGGTTGCCCGGAATATCCCTGCAAACACCATTTCGCCTATCCGGATCCGTTTATGAGCGAAGAGGAACAGAAGAAAACACAGGAAGAAAAAATGAAAGATCTGCGTGATGTGCAAAGGAGTGCCTGATGCCGGAGAAAAAAGAGATTAGTTTTCCGGTGTCTCCGCATTCGTTTCATCGAGAATACTATTCTCCGTTTCAATCCGGTTGCGGTAGGCGACCAGTGCTGCCGCGTACTCCTCGGACTCGTGGAAACCTTTGAGGAACTCGTCGGTTGTCTCACCGGTTGCAACACCGGCCTCTTCGGCAAGATCGGGGATGATCTCTGCTGCCTGCTCATCCACACTATTCTGGGAATCGATGGCAACATCCATGAGGGTATCAATCGCACTCTGATCCGCGAAGTACTTTCCCATTGATGTACAGTAATTCATCAGAATCTCTGCCGCCTGTTTTTCCTTCTTCAGTTCCTTCAGTGTTTTTTTGGCAGCCTTCGTCTGCTTTGCAAGTTTTTTGTGGGAGTCCGTTACCTTTTTCGCGTTTTTTCCCTTCAGTTTATTGTTGCCGCCGTTTGGGCTTTTTCCTTTGGCGGAGGAGGTTACAATAACAATTTTCTTCTCGCCGTTTAGTTTAATGACATTATTGTCGCCTTTTGATTTCTCTGAGGCCATGGAAGTACACAACTCCTTGTGTACTACTGCGTTGATTTTGTAATGATATTAGTCTTTAGGTGATACCCAAACTGTTCGGAATTTTCACATGAATTTTGCCGATTTTTCTCTATCCCTATGATATTTTTCTTCTTTCGCGTGATCGGTGTGGTTTTTTTCATTCCGCCCGCTCACCAGAAGACAGTTTCCGGAAAAAAGGGCTGAATACTTTTACGGTATCACAGTTACGCCCCTGAAAAAAATAAAAATTAATATTTGATCTTCTTGTACACCGGAGCACGGCTTTTTTCCTCGGCCTCTGTGTCCTGCCGCATCTTCCGTTCGATCCAGTCAAGTACATACCGCTGGACCAGCGGCCGGTAATAGATTCCCGTAAACGCCACAATCAGTCCTGCGAGTGTCAGCAGAATAATTGCCACAATTCCCTCGGTTGCGTTGAAGGGGAATGGTTCAACCGGTGAAATCGACAGGAAGTAGATTACCGCGCCGTACATAATCATACCGATTGCCACTACAAAGAACGGTACGACAAACATCCGGGCAAGCGCTTTTCGTTCGTTCTGTACATAGTCCGTGATTTTACCGGCGGCTGCAAGCAGACCTGCAGTCATCACCCAGATGATCGCGCCGTACAGGAATGTCATAATATTGTAGAGCAGTCCTGCATCGCCCGAGACCGGATAATAGGTGATGATGCTCATGAGACCTGCGATCACTCCGCAGATAACCAGAATACCGGCAATGATATAAGCAACAAACGACATCCTCCCTTTATGGAACGAGTCGACGAGACCGTAGTAGATATAGCCGATGTACTCGTCGAGATCGAATCCCTTTATCAGCAGGTATACGCCGATAATTCCGATTACAACCAGCATTGCCGGAATTTCGTCAGAGACAAGTGATGCAATCACATACAGGATCATCGCAAGTGCTATCGGCACCAGAACACTGCGGGCAATTTTCGGGTCGTTGAACAGCTTTTTGATGATATAGTATGTACCCTCGATGTTGGGCAGCTGCTTGATTACCACCCGCACCACCCCTGATATTTTCAGATGCGACTGGATAATCGGCAGAACAAACTCATCTTCCGCACCGTCCGAGATAAGGATACAGTTTTCCACTCCGGTATCGGCAATCACTTTCTCTAACAGCTCTGCAATCCGGCGGTCGCCTTCCAGCATATTCATATGGTTACCGCCGATTACCGCAACCTCGACATCCTCGCCTTTGCCAAAGAGATCATCGTAGGTTTTAATCGCCTGAAAAATCGCGTTTGTATCCGAGTCTTCCGGGTCTGCAATGCCGAGCCGTGTTGCTGCGTCCAGACAGGCCTCTCTTCCTACAACAGGACTGATTACTCCTGCTTTATATCCGATATCATCGTCACGATCAACGCTGAGAATCAGAGTCCGTCCGGCAGTCATTGACTATACGTTTGCGAGTTCCTCGATAATATACCTGTGGGCGCGGCAGGTATCTTCGGATAGCTATGCGGCATGCGGGTGTTTTTCTGGAAACTGTTTGTAGCCTGGTTCGTGGTGAGTATGGCCGCATTTGGCGTAACGCTGATCACAATGTTTCCGTGGTTTCAAAGCAAAACCAAAGAAAAAAGCGAACCCACTACCTGTTTCCAGAAAAAAATCCACGAAATACTTTCGCCACCATACACCCAGAGCCTCTGTGCTCTGCATACACAAAACAGAAAAAAATATGGAATTTAGATAAGCTTCGACCGCTGGAGCTTTAACAGATCCTCGGTCGTCAGCTTCTCGCCGCTCTTGAAAGCATTGAAGATGTTCTCTGCTTCCTTGCGTGCGGACTTGTTCTCCTTGACGGTCTTGACTTTCTTCTGCTTGGTGCGCATACCGGTCAGGACTTTGTCGTAGTCACGGAGGTTCTTCTGGCATTCAAGGAATGCCTTGTGCTCTGCATCTGCTGCTTCCTGAGCCTCGACAAACTGTTTGTGCTTTGCATCTGCACCTTCGCGCGACTTGTCGGCTTTCCGGTAGCACTCAACCATCAGGTCGTGGTGCTTCTGGGCAAGTTCTGCCTTCTCGGTCACATCTGCGTGGAGTGCGGATGCCTGCTTACGGAACTCGCGTGCCTCGATAAGGCGGCCGCGGACTTCCTTGTTCTGCTCGTGCTCAACTTCCTGCTCTTTGACTTCGGCACGGAGCTGCTTGATCTTGTCAACAAGCTCGCGCTCCTTTTCCGTTGTCATGACCTCAGTCTGCTGTCTCTCTTCAAGAGACTCAATCTGACGGAGGATGTCCTTTACGGATGCCTTCTTCTCATGGCTTGCAGCGGCTGCGCCGGAACCTGCATCGCCTCTGAGTGCGTCAATCTCCTCAAAGAGTGCATTTGCCTTGTCGTTTAACTCATTGCGCTGTTCTTTCAGAGTCTGGACGTCATTGTTGTACTGATCACGAAGTTCTTTGTTCTTCTGTGCATCCTCAACATACTGGCGGGTTGCATTGTTCAACTCGTTTCTCTCGCGTGCAAACTGGCTTGCCTGCGCGTTTAACTCGTTGCGTTTTGCTTTGTGTTCTTCGGACTCTTCAAGGAGTGTTTTTCTCTTTTCGACAAGATCTTCGGTCAACGTTCTTACCTATCCTGAGCAGTCGTCTGTCAGATCAGAGCGGGGAAAGACACACGGAAAAGGACACGGAAGCAAATACAAAACTGCATGAAGAATGACACAAAAACGAATCTAAAATTTCAAGCGAACGAATGGTATTCAACCTCCTGTACTTTCTGCCGTCTGCCTTTAGGTCTCTGCCCTGCAGATATACGACTTTCCTATAATAAATGGTGCTATGCTGATTTAAACATATCGAAGATCCGGGAGGTGTCCGTCCGGAGAAAAAACGAAAGACGCGGGTACCAACCCACTCGCGGGTTGGGGTTTTTCAGGGACGGACATGTGTGTGTATTTCCGGGTTCCGTCCCTGTGTGAATATATTCTATAGTATTCTATGTCCTTTCTTTGTATCCTCTGAGGATTTGTTCCGGGGGTATGTTTTGCGTGTGTGGTGTGGTTTTTTCCCGGAACACCTGTGTGGTGTAATGTATGAAACCTGATGTAATTATGGTTAGCAGTCTTACATAATCCAGTCAAAGCTTGAGCCGCTGCGGGCGGTTGCGGCGTTGCTGGAAGACTGGGTGGCTGGTGAGGAGGACTGGAATCCGTAGACGTTTGCGTCCGAGCGGGAAGACTTGGTTGCCGTGTTGACTGCATGGCCGCCGAGAATCTGCGGGCTCTGGATGCCGGTCATGATTGCCATAACGGAGACCTTGCCCTCGAAGTCCTTGCGGACACGTGCGCCCCAGATAACATCTGCGTGCGGGTCAAGTTCATACGTGAGCTGCTGGGCGATCTCTTCTGCATCGTGGAGCGTGAGATCGTTACCGCCGGTGATGTGGATCAGGCCGCCGGTTGCGCCTCTGAAGTCAATGTCAAGAAGCGGGTGTGCGAGGCAGTCACGGATAACGCTCTCTGCTTTGTTCTGCTGCTTGGACTCGCCGACCAGCATGACAGCAAGACCGCCCTTGCTCATAATTGCGCGGACATCTGCGTAGTCGATGTTGATTAAGGACGGTTCGGTGATGGTCTCGGAGATTCCTTTGACGGTCTCTGCGATGATCTGGTCCATGACAGAGAATGCCTGACCGAGCGGGAGGTTCGGGACAAAGTTCTTGAGTCTGTTGTTGTCAAGAACAATCACGGAGTCTGCTGCCTGGCGCATTGCCTCCAGACCGTCTTCGGCCTTGAGCATTCTTGCACGCTCAACCTGGAACGGATAGCTGACCATGGCAACAACGATTGCGCCGTGCTCTTTTGCGATCTGTGCAACAACCGGTGCGGATCCGGTACCGGTTCCGCCGCCCATGCCTGCGGTGACGAAGACAAGGTCTGCGTCCTTTAAGATCTCTTCCAGCGTCGGGCGGGCCATCTCGGCTGCACGGCGGCCGACGTCGGGGAATCCTCCGGCGCCCAGGCCCCGGGTCAGGGATTTTCCGATCAGGACACGTTTATCGGCCTGAATCATGTCAAGGTGCTGCTTGTCGGTGTTAATGGCGATCGTTTCCGATCCTGCAACCTTCATGTTGTGGAGACGGTTGATGGTGTTGTTTCCTGCGCCGCCGCATCCGACAATGACGATTCTTGGCTGTCCAAGCATGTCGTCATCGTCAACGATGGAGGTCTTCTGCATTCCCTTTTCAAGTTCTGAGTTTTTTAATGCCTCGTTAATGATGCTCTGCATTTTTCACACCCCAATAATTTTTAACTTTAGAGTCGTACGTCGAATGTGGATACTTGTTCACTTTCACGGATAATCCGCTCTGATCTTCCGGCGAGAAACTCTCTGACAGCATATCTGACGGCTTCTGACACGGTGGGAAACTCCCCAGTTTCCACGAGTTTCTCAAGCAGTTCGACCTGCTGCGGTGGTAGGCGGATGGTGATTCTGTCCATTGTAACTCCATTCAGACAATTGTCAGTCATTTGTCCGACATTTGTCTGACGTTTGTAAGACATTCGACTGACGTCCTAATTTGGACAAATCATAATTGAATTTCTTGGTATATATAGGTATGTGTAACGTTTCGTCCCGGATCCTTTCCATTCTGCACTTTATTTATGTCTGGGGTGTGAATAGTAGTGATCAGGAACAAGGCAGCATGGTAGGACATTTTCCGGAAAAAGCAGTTCACGGAGGAAAAGTGCAGGAGCTGCGGCGTATTTTCGGTCATGATTTTCTTGACGTAAGCGCAAGCATGAACCCCTTTGTACCGCAGGTTCGGGCTGACTTCTCCTGCGCGGATTTGTCCCGGTATCCTGACGACAGTTATACCGAACTGAAGGAGATTATTGCCTGCGTTTTTTCGCGCAACATCGATGAAATCTGTCTGGGGAACGGATCTGCAGAGCTGATACGGGTGTACTGCCACACCGTCCTTTCCCGGGGCGATACCGCGCAGATCGATCCCCCGACGTTTGCAGAGTACGGTCTTTCCGCAGAACTCGCCGGCGCTGCCGTGTTGCCGGGGACACGGCTCGGGGATCGTGTCCCCGCAGTCCGGTTCATCTGTAATCCGAACAACCCGACCGGGCATCTGCTTTCCCGCGACGTGATGCTTACCGAACTTGACCGGTGCACAAAAGCAGGTACGCAGCTGTTTGTGGATGAGGCATTTATGGATCTGTCCTGTCCGGAGGATTCTATCACCGATGTTTTATCCGACAATCTGTTTGTGATGCGGTCGCTGACGAAGTCGTTTGCCGTGCCGGGGATCCGGTTCGGGTTCGGGTTTGGGTCGCCGGATCTGATCGAACAGATAGAAACGGCACGAACCCCCTGGACGATCAATGCGTTTGCGGAGTATTATGCAAAACTTGCCTTTGCCCATTATCATGAACTGCGCGGTGCGGCAGAACGGATTGCCGCCGAACGGGAGTGGTACTATGCCCGGCTGGATGAACTCGGGCTGTCCTACGAACGATCAGCAGTCAATTATATCCTGATACACCTGAACCGCAGTGCGGCTGCATTTACCCGTGCGATGATTGATCAGGGGGTTTTGGTCCGGGACTGTACGTCGTTTGGTCTTCCGGAGTGTATCCGGGTGTCGGTGGAGACCCGCGAGAGAAACGTCCGGGTTCTGGAGGCCGTCGCTGCATGCTTGCGCTGATTCTTGCAGGCGGGGAAGGATCCCGTCTGCGGCTCGGGGAGAAAGCGCTGGTAATGGTACATGAGCGGCCGATGATTGCCTGGGTGCTGGATGCGTTTTGTGCTGCAGACTGTGAACCGGTGGTGGTGACATCATACAAAACGCCGTTTACGCGGAACTGGTGCCGGGCAAACGGGGTTGCATATCTGGATACGGCGGGAGCCGGGTATGTGGAGGATCTGACCGAGGCGGTGGAGGCGTGCGGAGTGGAAGGCCCGCTGTTTACATCCGCCGCGGATATTCCTTGTCTCACCCGCGATATTATCTGCCGCATCCGTGCAAACCACGAAGAGTCCGGCCTTCCGGCCTGTTCTGCGTGGGTGCCGGTAAGCAGGTGCGAGGCGTTCGGGATGCAGCCCCGCTACCGTGAGATGGTCTGCGGAGTTGCGGCAACACCGTGTGCAGTGAACATTCTGACGGGCAGTCTGATCGGGTCTGTGCAGGAAGAGTACTGCCTGCTGCTGGACGAACCGGGACTTGCATTCAATATCAATACCCGCGAGGAGTTGGCAGTGCTGGAACGCGAATTTGATTCGGTGCGAAAACACGTGTGACAACAGCATGGTCAGGAGAAGACATCCGGGCACCGGAGGTACATCTGCATTCCTTTTTTCATCCTGCCGGATTTCAAAAAAATTCACGGGTGTTCGTCTGGCAGTCCCCACACTGCATACGCAGTCACCACCCCGTCCGGTTCGGGAACTCCCTCCGGCAGACGGAGAACCTCTCCCTCTTCCGTGACACAAATACGGAAACGGGTCTCCCATGCGGGGGAAAGCGTTATCGAGCGGGAATCATAGGCTTCGCGTGCGAGGTTCTGGCTCAGATACACGCCATGTTCCGTATCCTCGATTAGCACTTCCTGCATATACCGCATGATATACCAGCGCAGTTCGCTCAGTAAGGCAAGCCCGCTGGAGACCGTCGATACCTCAACCGAGATACCTGCCTCCAGCTCTTTTGGATGATAAAAACGTAATATGTGGCGGCTGGTCTCCGAGTCGGACAGCGTCCGGTAGAGATCCACGCCCGGTTTTCCGATACAGATCAGCAGCATCTCAGAGATACATTATGTCTGCACGTTCATCATCTTTGTCCTGATGGCGGACTTTACGGATAGCGGCGATGAACCGGTCCTCGTTGATGACATCTGCTCCTTCACGGATGGCAAGCATTCCTGCTTCACGGCAGATAGCTTCAATTTCGGCGCCGGTCAGACCATCGGTCAGATGTACCAGTTCATCGTAGTCGATGCCGGACAGAGATCCGGCATCCGCCATCTTGTGCGTGTGCACGAGGAAGATCTGTTTTCTTGCCTCCGCATCCGGGGCCGGAATCCGGATCAGCCGGTCGAAGCGTCCGGGCCGGAGAAGCGCTGCATCCAGCATATCAGGCCGGTTGGTTGCGGCCATGATACGGATGTTTCCGCGGTTGTTGAACCCGTCCATCTCGGCAAGCAGCTGCATAAGTGTCCGCTGCACCTCCGCAGACCCTGACGTTCCGTCGTTGGTACGCATACTGCCGACCGCGTCGATTTCATCGATGAACACCACCACGCCGCCGTTAGCTGCCGCCATATCGCGTGCCATCTGGAACAGGTCGCGGACCAGCTGTGCTCCTTCACCGATGTACTTGTGCACCAGCTCGGAACCGGCCATCCGGAGGAACGGGACGCCTGCATTGTTGGCGACCGCCTTTGCGATCAGTGTCTTGCCGGTTCCCGGCGGTCCGTAGAGAAGAACACCTTTCGGCGGGACAACACCGAACCGCTCAAATGATTCTGGCCGGGTCAGCGGATACTCAACCGCTTCCCGCACCTCGACAATTTCATCCTTTAAACCGCCGATGTCTGCAAAGGTGATGGATGGTTTGGTATCCAGCTCCATTACCTTGACCCGTGAGTCAACAGTACTGCCGAGAACTTTCACAACCGAGAGCGTGTTGTTTACGGCAACCTTTGTTCCGGTTTTGACTTCTTTGTAGATCTCCTCGCTTGCGGAGGTGACATACTCCTGATTGTTACCCTGCTGGCGCAGATACAGTTCGCGTCCCGGAAGTTTTTCCAGGACCACTGCAACAAACAGCGGAAGACGTTTGAGCTGCGAGTTCTCCTTTTTCAGCTGTGCATTGTCCATCCGGATCTGGTTATTGTCGGTCCGCAGGGATTCATTTTCGGCACGTGTCGCACGAAGCTGTTTATTGAGGAACTCGGTCTCTTTACGAAGAAGCCGCGCTTCTTCTGAGATCTGGGCGTATTTTTCATTGAGGTCACTGTATTCCAAGGCCTCCGGAGAAATATCTGCAACTTTTGCCCCCTTCCGCGTAGTATTGGTATTGAGTGTGTGAACTTCTTCGTCCATATCTTAACTGTATAGTAGGATTGCGGCATTTATATTCTATCTGATTGAGGATGAGGAAACGCATTCCTCCGGTGCTGCACCTGTACCTGAGTATCCCGCGATTCGCAACTCAAAGATGTGCGAATCGCGGGTCTCAGGACATTACGGGCAATTGCCTGTTCCCCGGTATGCTGTCTGTATCCTATCTCTGCAAAATGAGTTTTTTACCGAACACTTTTGCAAACAGTACGGTTTCCGGCACAAGACTGGTTAGTTCCAGCGTGAGATCCGCACCTGCCGCGGGTACAACGTCCAGTACAACCGCGTCTCCTTTTTTATTGAGGTATCGGACATCTGCGACCGCATCTGCATGGCTGCGGTTCAGCAGTTCGGCGCACCGGAGAAACAGTGCCATGATACGCACGCGGTCGCGGTCCGCCGCGGTCAGACTCCCGAACTCTGAATCTTTTCTGCCGGGCAGTTTTTTGCGGTGATAACGGACAATTTTTGCGAGGATTAAAATCTCCCGCTGATCAAACCCGAGCAGTTCCGTATTGCGGATGATGTATTCGCCGTGCTGATGGTGGCCGACGAAGGAAAGGAAATCGCCTACGTCATGCAGCCATGCGGCCTGCGCGAGGAGTTCCCGTTCCCATGCGCCGTAATTGTGCAGACCGCATTCCTTTGCCGAGTCGAAAAGCCGGAGGGTAATCTCCTGTACTTTTTGCGCGTGTTTCTCTTCAAGGCGGCAGGAACGGCCGAGCTGGAGGATACTGGCCTCTTTTACCGGCATTCGTTCGGACTGCGGGGTTCCGGGCATTTCGGCAAGATAATCCATTAAAATGCCTTCCCGCAGACCCCGGTCGCTGATCTCGATCTCCGGGATTTTGAGGGTCTTCATGACGGCAAGAAGAATCGCAGCTCCGGCAAGAATGATGTCGGCTCGGTCAGGGTTGATTCCCGGAACCTTCCTTCGTTCTTCCAGAGAGAGGGAGCAGAGGTAGGGATAAAGATTTTCCAGATCAGAGAGCAGCAGTATCGGTTTTTTCGGTGTTTCTGCTGCGTGGTAGAGCTTCTGTGCAATCTCGGCAAGATTGATGGTTGTTCCCGAACTGCCGATACAGCGGGTGAACGGGAATGCGGATATCCGCTGGAGAATCGGCATTGCAACCGTCATGACGCGGTTCATCATTTTTGTCTGCCGCTTCGGGGGGAGAGCACCGGTAAATCCTTTTTTGATACACTGGCTGGTAACCCGGATGGCACCAAGCCGCATGCTTTCCAGTGCTGCATAGGTGTACTGGCCGCCGACGATCAGTTCCGTTGATCCTCCGCCAATGTCGATGAACAGAGCAGTTTCGTTTCCCAGGCTGATGCCTGCGGCAACACCGAGATGAATCAGACGTGCTTCTTCTTTGCCGCTGATGATCTGAATCTCAAGGCCGAGTTCTGATCCGATTTTGCCAACGATTTCCTGGGAGTTGACTGCTTCCCGCATGGCAGATGTTGCCATTGCCACAAACTCGGTGGCCCCGAGACTGCGGGAGAGATCCATGAACCGTTTCAGCACCCGCATCAGCCTCTCACCCGCATCCTCCTGGATTTTTCCTGCGGTGTACTCTCCTTCGCCGAGCCGGACAACGTCCTTTATCCGGGTGAGCATATGGTATGCACCGTTTTCCCCGATAGAGACAACCAGCAGCCGGGCAGAGTTCGTTCCGATATCGATGAATGCAACTATCTTTTCCTGGGTCATGTTTCTTCCTCAGCGGCAGTGACGGTTACCGTTGTCTGCATTGGCGGCAGTTCCGGAACTTCTCTGAGGTCTGCCGCTTCGTCAAAGTCCAGTCCCGCGGCAAACATTGCGGCGATCTCTTTGTGTTTCTTGAGATGCCGCAGGGTTTCTTCCAGATTGTAGGGCACACGGATGTGATGGAGAGAGAAGGGATCGCGGGTTGCAAGCAGATAGGATGCCCGCAGGTCTTTATCCCCTGACCTCCCTGCACCGCCGGTGTTTGCTATCCAGACGCCGTGAATTTTCCGGGCAAACGTGCAGTGGGTGTGGCCGCAGATGATGACATCTGCCTCTGCGTCAGCACACAGCCGTTCCAGTTCCGTTTCGGGCGTTTCGGCACAGACATTTTCCGGAAAGACCGGGTGATGCATGACGGCAAATCTCTGGTCCCCCCACGTGAACCGTATCTCGGCCGGCATGGCAAACAGGAGTGCCCGTCCTGTTCCGGAGAGTTTTTTCCAGGTCCTGCGGTGACTGGCGCACCGTTTTTTGTCCATTCCTTCCGGGCAGTTCTTTGTTCTGCCTACGGCAAGGACCGCTTCTTCTGCGTTGCCCCGGACTCCTGCAGCGTTGATTTTCTGCAGATATTCAAGGGTTTCTTCGGGGAAGGGGCCAAATCCTATTACATCGCCTGCATAAAGGAAGGTGGTACAGCCGCGGCTTTTTGCATCTTCGATGATTGCCAGGAGTGCCGGAAGGTTTGCATGCACATCGGCGAAAAAGGCAATTGCGGAGACGGAGTCCGGGACGGAGATGGTTTTCAGCCGGAGGTCATGAATCGGTTTTGTCAGGTTCTGTTCCAGTATGCTCCACATGCCCTCATTCTTTTTCCAGAAGAGGTTTGCGTCTCTGTGCAGTTCCGCACGTTTTGTTTTCCGGTCTTCTTCAAGCGCTGCAATACCCGGGCGGATCGTGTCCATGAAACCGGTGTTGCCAAAGTATGCGGTGCATGTTTCCTCTTCTTTGGCAAGGAACTCCGGGAGATACTCGGTCCAGACATCACAGTCATGCATGTCACCCAGGTAGTCCTGGAGTTCTTTTACCATTTTGATTGCGGGGGCGAGACCGTCGCCGTAGAGGCCGCGGTAGGTTTCCATGGTGTAACGGAGCTTTTTTGCGGTGATGCGCATCTCATGATGTGCGTTTTTGCGTTCCGGATCGGCAAGGGCAGCTGCGTACAGTTTTACCTGTTCGGCGGCGAGGCTGATTGCATGGTAGGCGGTGGTGTAGGAAGTTGTGGTGGTGGTTTCGGTCTTTTCGAGTTTGCCGCGGACGATGATCTCGACACAGGATTTTTGCAGTGCGGAAAGGGTTTTGGATTTTTCAAACCGTTCGACTGCGGCAATAACATCCGGCTGGAGTGCCGTTCTTTCCTGCATGAGACGCAGGGTCAGACATTCGATACCGGATCGAAGATCGGTGCCGGTGTTTTCCCGGGCGTGACTGCGGAGAGGTTCGGGGTCTGCGGTTTGTTCCGGGATTCCGGCAAAAAATCGTTTCAGACGGGTGAGGAGTCCGGATTTTTCTTCCGGGACGGAGGATTCGGGCGCGGGAAGGATCGGGAGGGATGCCGGCTGCTCCGCATCCGGCATCCGGAATTCTCCGGGGAGGAACCGTGGCGTTCCTTCCCTGAGGGGGACGCTTGGAATGGTTTGTGCGTAGTCTCTGAGAAATGCTATCTGGACGTCAAGGTCGCGGGCACGTCCGAGTGATCGCGTGATCTGTTTTATTTCAGTTTCCCAGCGCCGGTACTCTTTTTCCGGGAAGCATCCGGCGAAGAGCGGCAGAGCTGCCCGGAGTCTGCGGGATGCGACCCGCATGCGGTGGATGTACTCGATGTCGGTTCCTGCTTTAACGCCGGCACTTTCCCCTGCCATATCAGCGGCAAGCTGGGCAAGTACGGTTGCGCCGTAGAGCCGGTATCCGGGGTCTGTGTTAGTAGTCATGCCAGATTCCGCGATGTTCCATCATCCACATCTGGGAGTTGAGGGGTTCTTCGCCTTCTGCGGGGAGTACTTTTTCGTAGCTTCCGTCGATGTGGAGAATCTGTGCCTGAGCAGTGTCTTTGATGTGGGTTTCAAGGATGGTGTGGATGATCATGTCCCGGAGATGCGGGTCTTCCACCGGGAAGAGAATTTCAACCCGCCGCGAGAGGTTTCTTGGCATGAGGTCAGCGCTGCCGAGCAGGACTTCTTCGTTTCCTCCGTTGCGGAAGTAGTAGATGCGGGTGTGTTCGAGGAATCTGCCGACAATGGAGATGACACGGATGTTATCAGAGACGCCCGGAACTTCGGGCCGCAGGCAGCAGACACCGCGGACGACGAGGTCGATTTTAACACCTGCCTGACTTGCCCGGTAGAGGGCTGTGATGCATTCTTCATCTACAAGGGCGTTGAGTTTGAAGGCGAGGTAACCGTCGCCGTGGGTCTTCTGCCGTTCGATTTCGCGGTCGATTCTTGCAATGAGTTCCTTTCGCATGGTGCCCATAGTCCCGTGGGAGACGAGCAGTTTGCGGTAATCGGTCTTTTTGGAGTAGCCGGTTAAGGCGTTGAAGAGGTCGGCGATGTCTGCACCGATATCCGGGTCACAGGTGAACATGGAGAGGTCGGTGTAGATACGTGCGGTGGATGCGTTGTAGTTGCCGGTGCCCATGTGGGTGTAGGTTTTGAGTTTGTCCTGTTCGCGGCGGACGACCATACACATTTTTGCGTGGACTTTGAGGCCGACGATGCCGTAGATGACGTGAACTCCTGCACGTTCAAGTGACCGCGCCCATTCGATGTTGTTTTCTTCGTCGAATCGTGCTTTGAGTTCGACGAGGACAGTGACGGGTTTTCCTTCTTCGCGGGCTTCCATGAGGGCGTGGACGATCGGGGAGTTTTTGCCGGTGCGGTAGAGGGTCTGTTTAATTGCGAGGACGTTGGGGTCGTGGGCGGCCTGCTGCACGAATTCGACGACCGGGCCGAAGCTGTCGTAGGGGTGGTAGAGCAGGAGATCGTTCCGGGCAATTGCTGCAGGCAGGGATTCTTTGGCGAGGCATGCGGGAACAGAGGCTTTGAACGGTGTGTCTTTGAGGTCAGGCCGGTCAATGTCCATGAGTTCCATGAGATCGTTCATGCCGATGAGGCCGCTGGTGGATACGTAGACCTGCGTGGGCATGAGCCGGAGTTTTGCGGTGAGGAGGTCACGGATCCATTCCGGCATGGCGGCGTGTACTTCGAGGCGGGAGGGGATTCCTATCCGCCGCTGTTCAACGCTGGTTTCGATTGCGGTGAGGAGGTCGGATGCTTCGTCTTCTTCGATCTCCATATCGGCGTCACGGGTTACGCGGAAGATGTAGGTGTCTTTGACCTCCATTCCGGGGAAGAGTTTCTGGATGTTTGCGGCGACAAGGTCTTCCAGGACGACGTAGTGGTATTCGGAGCTTTTCGCGGGAGGGATCATCCGGTCGTTTCCGATGCGGATGAACCGGGGGAGGGTACCTTTGGGTACTTTGACCCGGGAGAAGACCTGGCCGCGGGTGGGGTGGTTGATGACGACGGCGAGGTTGATGGAGAGGTTGGAGATGAAGGGGAAGGGGTGGGAGCCGTCGAAGGTCATGGGGGTCAGTATGGGAAATATCTGGGTTTCAAAGTATTTTTGCAGATATTTCTGCATTTCGGGGCTGAGGTCTTTGCATTTGTGGATGTAGATACCTTCCTGTGCGAGGGCGGGTTTGAGGTCCTGGCTCCAGCAGCGGCAGGACTCGGCCTGGAGGGGGAGGAGGGTTCCGAGGATCTCCTGCATCTGCTCAGTGGGGGTCATGCCGTCCGGCGGGCGTTCGAGGACGCCGCCGCGGATCTGGCGCAGCAGACCGGAGACCCGGATCATCATGAACTCGTCGATGTTGTTTGCGAAGATGGAGAGGAATTTGACGCGTTCAAGGAGGGGGTGGCGGAGATTTGCGGCTTCTTCGAGGACGCGGCGGTTGAACTGAATGAGGGAGATTTCTCTGTTGATGTAGAGGGATTTGTCCGTGAGGCTGATCTGAGAACCGAACGGGTCGCGGATATCATCGGGGGTCATTTGTACGGGGTCTCCAAGGGGTTGTTATACGTGTATTTGGTTTCCATTGGTATCAGTCCTTTCTATAGAAACACTATAGAAAACCGGAACGGATGCTGTGACGAATGTGATGCCGAAAACGTATTGGGCAGGTCTTTTTCCGGAAACTGTTGTCTGGTTGGCGGGCGGGGGGAGAAAAAACCGCCACAGATTCTCACGGCAGAGCCGCCGCCAGGTCCCGGAATATACTACATCATCTCATACCATCACAGCCCGGAAAACCGGAAACGTATCATACTTCAGGAACACCTCCCCCGTGAACGTTACCTTAATAAATAATCCCTCCTCATTTTTATCCATGGGAAAAAAGATTGCTGAAATAGTCGAAACCATAGAATTTGTGGCAGACATTGAAGGAGCAAAGGACTGCCTCATGTCCCAGCAGGGTGAACTCTGGTTTAACATTGACGTCCCCAAAGGCCACGGCCTGAAAAACGGCGATAAAATTCGCGTAATCGTAGAGCGCGCTGATGAATAATGATGGATAAACAAGCAGGGCAGGCGGATACCAGAAAACGAATGGTACTGATCCTGACAGGAATCATTGCGGCTCTTGTCCTTGTAATTGTACTGACGATAGGAGCCATCGCAATCGACGCAGAAGACCCCGTATATATCAACGGAAAACTCGTTGCCGCATTCCAGTACACCGGCGACCCGCGGGACGTCTGGGTACAGTGCACCATCTCCCGCGTGGACGACATCTTCGCCGAAGAACAGATAGGCAATCTCCTGACAATCGCACCAACCTTCACCGCAGGCAGAAACATCTGCGAATTCCCGATAGAACTCGAACCGGGGACCTACAAAACACGTCTCTACGTCAGGGAACGCAACGAAGGTGCCGCACGGCTTGCCGCATTCATCAAAAACTTTGAGATAATATGATCCATATCTTCGACAATGCCCTTCTCTTCAACCCATGTACCGGAGAATGGCTGTTTACCTCTTTTTCCGTGAAAAACGGAGTTGTTACCGCAGTCGGCGCAAACCACAGCCTCACCGGCGACCGGATAACCGATCTTGGCGGTGCCCGGGTAATCCCGGGACTGATCGATACACACCTGCACATTGAAAGCACCTTCCTTGTACCGCAGGAATTCGGCAGGGTTGCCCTTTCGCACGGCGTCACCACCGCAATTGCCGACCCCCATGAAATCGCCAATGTCGCAGGACTCGCCGGAATTGACTTCATGATGCAGGACGCACAGCATGCACCAAACGACATTTTCTTTACCCTCCCCTCCTGCGTCCCGGCAACCGCCGATGATGTCGGCGGGGCAGTCATCACCGCAGCTGATCTCGCAAAATATACCGACAACCCCCGCATTCTCGGGCTCGGGGAAATGATGAACTTCCCGGGAGTTCTTGCCGGCGACCCCGAGACTCTTGCAAAACTCTCCCTGTTCCCACACGTTGACGGCCATGCTCCGGGGCTGACCGGGATCAGCCTCTGCCGCTACGTTGCCCACGGCATCAAAACAGATCACGAGTGTACTTCTGCGGAAGAAGCACGCGAAAAACTCCGGCGCGGCATGTATATCCTGCTGCGGGAAGGAGAAGCTGCTCGGGATGTGGCCGTCCTTTCCTCCATCGTCGACCCAAATACCGTCGCACACTGCTGTTTCTGCACAGACGATCGGCATGTGGACACCCTGGTACGCGAAGGCTCCATCGATCACTGCATCCGTGCTGCAATCAGCGCAGGCATGCCGGAAAATCTCGCACTCCGCATGGCAACACTCTCCGCCGCGGAATGCTTCGGTCTCACCGACAGAGGAGTTATCGCACCGGGCCGCGTCGCCGACTTCTGCATCCTCGCAGATACCGATACCTTCACCATACAACAGGTGTACAAAAACGGCATCCCCGCAGAAGAGATCCCCGCATCTGCGGTGCAGACACCCTGTCAGGTCCCGGAGTTCTCCTGCAGATTCCCGGCCAAACCCGATCTCGCCCTGCCAACAAAAGGGGTCGCCCGGGTCATCGGCATCATCCCAAGTGAAATCGTAACCCGGAACATCCCTGCCAAACCCGACGCGGACGGAGTACAGAAGATCATCTCTGTTGACCGGTATCATGCCGGCGGCTTTACCGTCGGCCTGGTAAAAGGATTTGAGATGCAGACCGGAGCTGCCGCCACCTCAATCGCCCATGACGCCCACAACATCATCGCAACCGGCAGAAGCGACGAAGAAATTCTCACAGCAGTCCGGGCAGTTGCCGATGCCGGCGGAGGGCTTGCAGTAGTTACCGGGAATGAAGTCACCCTCCTTTCCCTCCCCGTCGGCGGCCTCATGACCCGGGAATCTGCCGACGTAACAGTTAGACAGCTGGACAAACTATCCGCACATCTGAAACGTACCGGCGCATACAAACAGACCTTTGGCCACCTTTCCTTCCTGTCGCTTACCGTAATCCCACATCTGAAGATTACCCCGCGGGGCCTGTTCGATGTGGACGCATTTGAGATGGTCCCCCTGTTCCACTGATTTTTTTGACAGGAAAGAATATTGAGAAGAACAACAATACTGATAATTACGATGAAACGACAGCGGGATATTGCCATCATTCTGGCGGCGGCGTTTGTTCTCCTGCCGGTACTGGCAGGCGCTGCAGCGGCAGCGGAGCCGACCGCAACGGAAACACAGCGTTTCGTCCTGTTTCAAAGTCCCGAACTGTCAAACCACTACGGCTACATTACCGTAAACTCCGTGGACGTGAAACTGGAGGGAGTAAATGCTGTATATACGGTTAACTACTCAATTGACCCGTGGATTGCATTTCTGGTATTCCTGCTCGGCAAACAGGATCTGAAAAACCGGCTGCTGAAAATCATCAACCCCCCTGTCCCGACCAGCGGCCAGACGCAGGAGATCGTGTTCCAGTATGTGGATAACGAAAAAGCAATCATCTCGGTATCCAACGCTGCAATGAGCTACGGAGACAACACCTACTGGTATCCGGAACAGGAGTTTGCAGTCACGATTCCGCAGATTACATTTACGGCCTCGTTTACCAAAACCTACAACAACACCCGTGTGATTGAGCGGGGATTCGGCTACTATTAATCCCTTTTTTGCAAACGGGTATTGCCATGATGATCACCTCTAAACACTCTTCGATCAAATAACATTATCTATGCAGATGTTTCTTGACGGTTCCGGTCGTGACAGTCTTTCAGGAAGTACCCTTCCGGTCTATAATCCGGCAACAGGAACCGTGATCGATACTGTTCCCGCCGGAAACGCGGACGATGTCGCAGCAGCAGTTGCGGCAGCAGAAACCGCCCGGACAAAGTGGGCAGGAGTCAGTCAGGCGGATAAATCACGCATCCTGATAGCAGCAGGTGCGCTTATCAGGGAGGAAGCAAATACTCTGGCAACACTTCTGACCACGGAACAGGGAAAACCGTTCCGCGAAGCAAAGGACGAAATTCTGGGAACAGCCCACATTTTTGAGTACTACGCATCAATGACCGGAAGCATCAGAGGTGATGCCGCGGTTCTGCCGAAGTACGGATACATGAACGTGGTACGAAAGCCGCTCGGCATCTGCGGGGCAATTGTTCCCTGGAACATGCCCGCAATTATCTTCGGATGGAAAGCGGGTGCGGCTCTTGCCTGCGGAAATGCGGTCGTGGTAAAACCCTCGGAAACAGCACCTCTGACAGTTCTTCGTCTGGCGGAACTTCTGACTGCTGCCGGGGTTCCGGGCGGCGCACTGAACGTCGTTACCGGCAGCGGAGCGGTGGCCGGCAACGCAGTTGTGCGCAACGCAGACATCCGGCATGTATCCTTCACCGGCTCGGTTGCAACGGGGCGGGCGGTGTCTCTTGCGGCAGCACCGACCCTGAAAAAACTCACGCTGGAACTCGGCGGGAACGATGCTTTCATCGTGGCGGCGGATGCAGACCTTGATGCGGCGGTTGCAGGCGCAGTGCGGAACCGGTTCTACAACTGCGGACAGGTCTGCACCTCGGCAAAAAGAATTCTGGTGGATGCGGGCTGTGTCGATGAGTTCGTGAGAAAAGCAAAGGCTGCAATCGAAAAACTTGTCGTCGGCAACGGTCTTGAAAAAGTTAACATGGGACCACTGAACAATCCCGGACAGCGCGATGCAGTTGCATCAGCCGTTGACCGGATTGTACAGGAAGAGTGCGGCAGACTCATCTTCGGAGGAAAAAAACAGGAGGGTCCCGGAAATTTCTACGCGCCGACCCTTCTCTCCGATGTGTCGCCGGACGCGGTATCTGAAGAGATCTTCGGACCGGTCATGCCTGTGATACCGTTTGCAACGCTGGACGAAGCGGTCGAGATTGCAAACAGCACACCCTACGGACTTGGCGCGTCCATCTGGACGAAGAACATAACGACTGCCTGCACGGCAGCAGAACAGATACGATCCGGTGTGGTCTGGGTGAACCGGCATCTGATTCTGCCGCCGGAAATCCCGTTTGGCGGTACCGGAAATTCGGGATATGGACGGGAGAACGGACGCGAGTTCATCTATGAGTACACCGAGCCGAAGAGTATTCTCATCGGCCTCTGATTTTTTGGCAGAAAATTGAAACGGTGGATTTATATTGATATTGCTCTAATGTATTAGAGCACATAGGTGCGTTAGTCCCGGTAGGGTAGAGGATATCCTAGAAGCCTGCGGAGCTTTTGACCTGGGTTCAAGTCCCAGCCGGGACGTAGCTGTTTTTTTTGAATGATTGCATGATACCGATGTTTTGCAACTGACAGACATCTCTAAAAAAATAAAAAAGGTTCAGCTCTGGACAACCGTCCAGTTGCCAAGACCTGTCACGGTCACATAATAATACTGGGTCGAACCGATATCGATCGTTACCGTCTCATCAAACGCCCCGCGTTTGGAAAACACCTGCTCAACCTCGGCGCCGTGCAGGCTAATGTCAAGCGTGAACGTACGGGGGCCGTCAAAGGTCGCGTGGAAGGTTACCGGTCCTTTCTTCATCAGCACGCGGGGAAACTCCTGCGTCCCGTACCCTGCGGCGTTCAGTGTTCCCTCCTCCGTAATCCCGTCAGGAGAAAAGGTCGGCACGGGCGTTGCAGTTGGTACAGGAGTCGGCGCGGGTTCGGCAGGAGTGTCCGGCGAAACACAGCCGGCGGCTGCGACAGACAGTACTGCAACAACCAACAGGAGAACGATCATCGGAAATCTCATGAGAAAACAATTCTCGCTGGATACGGATAATTATTTGGATACCGTCACGGACACAGCCTTGGAAGAAAAGGACAATACAGCAGCAATCAGGCAGAACACCACACCGCAGGAGAACGACAGATGCATGGCCAAAAGAAATGCGTCCAGATTTCCTGCCATCTCGGTGGCGGTACCAAGAAAGATCGAGATAAAACAGGTTGCCAGTCCCATCGAAAGCACCATCCCCATCTGCCGCATCGTACCGATAATACTGTTCGCACTTCCGTACTCCCGGCGCTGTACCGAACCGAGGATCATATTATTGTTCGGCGAAGCAAACAGCGCCACGGCAAAACCCATCAGAACAAGGGTTGCAAGAAGCATCGGAAGGTCCAGCACAGCGCTGAGCTGCAGGAGGGCTGCAAGCCCTCCTGCCATCAGCAGCATACCGGCGGAAGTCAGGTACCGCGGCTCAATGGTATCCGAAATCCGGCCCGCAAGCGGTGAGAAGATCATCTGGGTAAACGGCATGGCAACCAGCACCATCCCGGCCTCCATCGGCGTAAGCATTCCCGCGAACTGTAAATACAGACTCAGAAAGAAACTGATCGCATACGTCGCCCCGAAGTTGATCACCGTTGCAAGGTTGCCCCGGGTAAACACACGGTTGCCGGAGAAGAGCCGCAGCGCAAACACCGGGTACTGCGTACGTTTTTCCACGAGAACAAACAGCGGAAGAACCACCACAACTCCTGCCGCAAGCAGCCCGATCGCCCAGAGTTCCGGCAGATTGATGAGGCCGAACACCAGCGCAGTAATAAGGAGCATATACACAAATGTTCCCGTATAATCATACGGTTCACCTGCATTTTCGCGGATGTCGTGCGAGATGGAAAACCATACCGCCGCAAACGTAAACACCGACAGCACCACAACAAAGTAGAAGATGCTCTCCCATCCAAGCATCTGCGTCAGAACCCCGCCGAGGATCGGCCCTGCGGTGAGTCCGAGAAACACCGCTGACACCGCATACCCGATAACCGCTCCCCGTTTCTGCGGCGGATACACCGCGGAAAGAAGTGCAATCGAGTTGCTCGTAATTGCCGCAACACCGACACCTTCCAGAATTCTGCAGAGAATTAAAACCTCAATCGAAGGGGAATGGGGCGCAAGAACCGAAGATACCGCAAGAAGAAAAATTCCTGTCAGAAATATTTTTTTCCGGCCCACAATATCCGCAACCCGTGCGGCCGGCACCATAAACATCACGGAGCTTATCAGATAGGCCGTGGAAAGCATCGCCAGCGACTCGGCGGTTGCAACATAAGCCGCACCAATAGCAGGAATTGCCACATTCACCATCGAACCGAGAAACGGACTGAGAAACGAAGCAAGGGCTGCGGCGACCAGCACCATACGCATCTCGCGTGTGGTATACTGGTATGCCGCTGTCATAGTTCTTTGTCGGTTGGGAACGGCAATAATGGTTATCTTTTTGCCGGAACCGCAGTCCAGCCGACAACTGCCCCGGCAAAGGACAGTACCGCACCAAGGGCAAACGTCAGGTGCATTGCGGCAACAAGACCGCCGGGATTACTGCCGAGTTCCGCCCCTGCCCCCGTGAAGAGGATGATGCAGCAGGTCGCAGCGGCCATGGAGATGACCATTCCCATCTGCCGCATGGTTGCCAGAATACTGTTTGCACTGCCGCTATCACGGCGGTCTACCGAACCGAGGACGAGATTGGTGTTCGGCGCACCAAACAGCGCAATACCGAACCCGATCACCGCGAGATTGAGAGTAATCGCGGCCGGGTTGTACTCGGTTCCAATGAACCCGAACATTGCCATGCCGATACCGGTTACTACAAGACCCGTGGTCATGAGAACTCTGCCGCCGATCGTATCCGAGAGTTTGCCGGCAACCGGGGAAAATATCATCTGCACCACCGGCATGGCGATCATCACAAAACCTGCTTCCATTGGTGTCAGGGCACCGATTACCTGCAGATACAGGCTCATGAAGAAACTGACCGCAAACGTTGCACCGTAGTTGATCATGGTTGTTATGTTGGCACGGGCAAACACGCGGTTTTCGGTGAAGAGACGGACGGGAAACACCGGATAACGGGTTTTTGCCTCAAAACTGATGAAGATCAGCAGAAGAACCACACCGAAGACGAGACCTGCGACGGCAAGCGGATCGGGCAGATTGATTAAACCAAACATTAGGAAGAGCACCATCACGCCGTAGAGCACCGATCCGCGAAGATCAAACGGCTGGCCGGGCGTGGTAAACAGTTCCGCACGGATCGAGAACCGGACCATCACGGCGGTTGCAAGACAGAGCAGCAGTACAAAGACGTAGATGCTCGGCCAACCGAGAACGGAGGTCAGCGCCCCGCCAATCAGCGGACCTGCGGTCAGGCCCAGATATACGCCCGCAACGGCAATACCGATGGCAGCCCCGCGCCGTGAGGGCGGATACACGATCGAGAGAAGTGCAATTGCGTTACTGATAACACAGGCAAATCCGATGCCTGCCACTACCTGACAGGCGAGCAACATCCCGATGGAGATTGAGAACGGGGCGGTAAACGCGGCAAGAGCGGCGAGGCAGAGACCACCCACGAACACTTTCCGCAGACCGAAGATGTCGGCGAGCCGCGCCGCAGGTACAAGAAACACGACGGAACTTATCAGGTACGCCGTGGAAAGCATGGCAAGTGTTTCTGCGGGGACGGCAAAACTTTCGCCGATGGCAGGAATTGCAATATTCACCATTGAGGTGTAGATGGGGGTTAAAAATGATGCAAGCGTTACCGCAAGAAGAATCACCAAAAGCTTGCGTCCGGTATAGATTTGATTGTTGTCCATCTGATCCCGTTTCCAACTGCACAGCCGCATGTCGCGGAAACTTTTCGTTTTGAAAAGGTTCCCTGGACCCGGCATCCGGTCTTACGGCCAGTGAGAGTGTTTGTATATCGCGGGATGCCCCGTCAGGGAATATGATCAGATGTTGATCCGCGATCGTATTTACTATGGATTACATGCTATAAATACATCAGGATGTTTCCACACCGCGGAGATAATGGGCGGCGGTGACTCCGCCGGACGCGATTTCCCGGATCTGATTCTTGAGTTCTTTTGGATTCTCCCCTTCCAGAGCCGCAGTGTAGAGGGAGATCATTCTGCGCACGTATTCCGGGGATCTGCCGCGGGCGTCAATGGAGATGACGGACACTCCGGAACGGGCGAGTGCTCCGATGTGCTCAATTAAGCAGATTTCTGCGGCGTTCAGGATATGACTGCAACAGTTTGGATCGGTTCTGACCCGGAAGATTCTGTCGGTTGCGTCTTTCAGTGCCCATGACTGGTTGCAGCTCCGGCAGCCGAGTGCGGTTGCGGGAATACAGTTGCGGGTAATCATGACCTCAAGACTTCCCTGCACGATGACCTCGGTCTTCGGCGGGCGGGTGTAGGCGGCAAGGTGTTCTATGAGGGATTTGATCTGTTTTCCGGAAAGTTCCGGCGAGAGACAGATCTGACGGCAGGTTTTGCCGTATACGATTGCCGAGCGGGCGTTGGTGATGTTGAGACCGGAACCTCCGTACTTGGGGATGCCTTTGATCTCTTCTGCGATGCCTGCACCGTCCACCATGATACCTGCGGCGGATGCGGGGAGTTTTGCAAGGGTTTTGGCAAGCTCTTCTTCATGCAGGATTCGCGGGAGTTTGTAGATGACCGGGGTGTCGTAAATTTCCTCGGTGCCTTCATAGACAACCTGCCCGGCACCGGCAGAGTGGGCGGCTTTGGCGGCGACGATGGAGTCGGTGTAAATCTGAATTACCGGTTCGGTCTGTTCGGGAACAGCAGTTCCTTTGGAAACGAACGGCCGGTGCGTCCGGACCGGAGGAGCGGTTACGGCGTCGCTGCATGCGGCAAGGAATCTGCGGCGGAGGTCGTTGATAGCTCCCATGGGAAGGAATTTCGTGCCGTCATAGTTCATGGAGATGCTGCGGATGACAAATGGGGTGCCGCCGGTTTTGCGGATCTGCGCTTCGAGGGCTTCGGCGGTGACGGGGCGGGTCTGCGCATCCTGCAGGGGTGTTTCACTGACAACGGCAGCTCCGTGACCGATGATTGCGAGGTGACCATTTTCGTTTACCCCGACGGTGATATCCAGCGGTATTTTTCCCTGTGGCTGACGGGAAAGGATGGCAGCTGCTTTTCGTTCGGTTTTCATTCTGCGGGTGATCCACAGTTCGCTGCCGACGAGGACTTCCTGCGGTGCGGGAATTTTGTAGGCGTCTCCTTCCGGGAAGAGGTAGGGTTCTTTGTTGAGGGCAAAACCTGTTTCGCGGCCTGCGAGCCGGAAGACGAGGCCGTCTCCGGTGTCAGGGATCGGGCCGTCGATTTTTACGATGACTTTGCCGCGCCGGTCGTCAACGCCGCTGACAACTCCTGCATAGACGCCACGGTTGTCAGGTTTTTTGGTGTTGATGAGCGTTGTGCCGCGATCGCCCATGAGGTAGCCTTTGGTGAATCCCCGGTTGAAGGCGAAAGCGAGATCTTCCATGGTTTCCTGTTCCGGTTCAAAGTCATTCCCTGCGGCAATGGTGTCAAGCGCACGGCGGTAGGCGTCGGTGACGATGGCGACGTATTCAGGGGTTTTCATGCGGCCTTCGATTTTGAGGGCAGCAACGGGGGCGGCGCAGAGTTCTTTGAGGTACGGATAGAGGCAGAGGTCGCGGGGCGAGAGGGGATAGTTTCCCTGAGTGGGGACGATGTCGCCGTCGGCAAGAAGGGTGTAGGGTTTTCTGCACGGCTGGGCACACATGCCCCGGTTGCCGCTCCTTCCGCCGATGACGGAGGAGAGGAGGCACTGGCCGGAGTAGGCGTAGCAGATTGCACCGTGACAGAAGACTTCAAGTTCTATGCCGTATTCTTTGGCAACCCCGCCGATTGCGGCAACGTCTTCGAGAGGGAGTTCACGGGCGAGGACGACACGGGAGATGCCGTGTTCGGCGGCAAACCGGATGCCTGCGGTGTTGTGGATGGTCATCTGGGTGGAAGCGTGAAGCGGCAGGTCGGGAACGACTTCACGGGCAATGCTGAGGATTCCCTGATCCTGTACAAGGACTGCATCAACGCCAGTTTCGGAGAGAAACGTTAGGTACTCGGCGATTCCCGGCAGCTCGTCATCGGTGGCGAGGGTGTTGACGGTGACATAGACTTTGACGCCGTTTGTATGGGCGTAGAGGACGGCCTGGCTGAGTTCGGCGCGGTCAAAGTTTGCGGCGTACCGGCGGGCACCGAAGGCTTTACCTCCGAGGTATACGGCATCGGCTCCTGCGGCAACGGCCGCTTTGAGTGCTTCGGGGGATCCGGCAGGTGCAAGGAGTTCGGGAACAGACGGCATAGGTGTGGGGTAATGTTGGTTGTACAAGAGGTTATAGGTTGAGGAGGAAACGGCGCTGCACCTTTATTCCTGATCATCCCGCGATTCGCACGGCAGACCCGTGCTCGCCGCTTCGCGGGAAAACACCGAACACGCTGAAATTTTCCCCATCACCCTCAGGAATAACGGTGCAAAACGGTAGTTCCGCGTATTTGATAATCCTCCGCACCAAATCAGTCAGGTACAATGGCAGACGTAGTTTTAATCTCCGGCAGTCCCCGTGCGAACGGAAACACCGAATACCTCCTCAACGTATGCAAAGAAGCAATCGAATCCGCCGGCCTCACCGCAAAAGTACTCACCCTCCGGGGAACCCCGATCCAGTCCTGTATCGCCTGCGGACAGTGCGGAAAACTGGGCCGATGCGCATTAAACGACGGACTCAATGATATGCTGCCCGACATCCGCGAAGCAGACGGCTTCATCGTCGGCGCCCCCGTATACTTCGGAACCGCCCGCGGCGACGTAATGAACCTCCTGCAGCGTGTCGGTATGGTTTCGCGTGCAAACGGCGGCTGGATGTCCGGCAAAGTCGGTGGCCCGGTCGTAGTAGCACGGCGCGGTGGTCAGACCGCAACATTACAGGAAATGCTGATGATGTACTTCATCTGCGGCATGACCGTCCCCGGCTCAACCTACTGGAACATTGCCTTTGGTCAGGCCCCCGGAACCGTTGCCGAAGACGAAGAAGGTATTGCAACCATGCGGACGTTTGCGGAGAACGTCGCATCTCTGATTCAGAAAATTCGCGGATAACCCCGCAGAAAAATATCCGCACCGCACCCGCGGGAACAGTATGTACGTAATAGAAAACAGAAAAAAAAGTCCGCGGGGTTTACCACCCCCCAGTACCTGCGCCGGGATCCCGGACTACTTCGTAAAATCCAGCCGGCTCCACCACTTCCCGGCCGGCTTCGCCGCCGACTTTTCCCCGGCCTCGCGGCTCTCCTCCAGATTAAGCATATGATGCATCACCCGCACCTCCTTTTTCACCTCATCCATACTGCGCAGAAGCATATCCACATTCTTCTGCATCCGCACAAACTCCTTGAAATCCCGTTTTGGCGCAGGCGGCATCTCCCCCTTCTGCTCCGCCAGAAACAGTCCCGACTCAATCAGCCGGAGCACCGCCTCATTGCGGTCAATGTCCTGTTTCTTCGCAAACAGATCGATACGCTCCGAAAGTTCGGGATCCAGCGTGAATGATAACCTGAGTGCCATCTCTACTCTTTAGATAGGTGCCAGTCCCTGATGTAGTTAACCGTTGTGAGGACGTTACTCTGCGATGCTGCAGTGTTGCTCACGCTGCCGGAACACAGCCCGTTGCGAGCGCAAGAATCTGCTCCACATCCAGGCACCCCTCCAGATGCCGGGCAAGGACTGCATACGGATCGCCCGCTTCGCTCACCGGCGTATAGGCAACCTTCTTCTGCTCCGCAAGATATCCTACCAGCGCATCAACCATCCCAGCGTTTGCAAACAGCCCGTGCATATACGTCCCGAAGATAAGCCCGCCCGCATCAACCGCTCCTTCATCCGCAAACGCCGTCCTGCCGGAAACCGTACTCAGTCCCGAATGAATCTCATACCCTGCCGCATCCTTCACCCGTGAAAGAACCGGCCCGAACCCGGACGACTCCCGCCTCACTTGCCGCGTAACCTTATCGTAACGATCAAACCGCGTCGTAACCGGCAAAAGTCCGAGACCCGCATACTCCGCAACCACATCCCCCTCAATCGCATTATCAATGATCGATTCGCCCAGCATCTGATACCCCCCGCAGACACCGATCACCGGCCGGTTCGTCTTCGCATACGCCCGCACCTGCTCTGCCGCCCCGGACGACCAGAGACACGCAAGATCACGCACCGTATTCTTCGTACCCGGAAGAATTACCGCATCGTAGGAATCAAGCTCCGTCCCCGGCAGTACATACTCAACCGACGCAGCCTCCTCAAGCAGCGAAAAATCCGTAAAATTTGCAATGTGCGGATAACGGATAACTGCAACCCGCACCTCCCGCACGGCCGGGACCTTATCACCGAGCGACAGCGAATCCTCCTCAGGAATCCCAAGCTTCAGCCAGGGCACCACCCCCAGAACCGGAACTCCCGTCAGCTCCTCAAGGATTCTTCTGCCTGACGCAAACAGCTCCGCATCCCCGCGGAACTTGTTGACCACAATTCCCTTCACCAGTGGTCGCACATCATCCGGCAGAAGTGCAATTGTACCATATACCTGCGCAAACACCCCGCCCCGTTCAATATCCGCAACAAGAATAATCGGAATCCTCAGCCGTTTTGCCAGCTGAATATTTGCAATATCGCGATCGTAGAGATTCACCTCGGCAGCACCCCCTGCCCCCTCCACGATAATATTTGTGTACTCGGTCTTCAGCCGGTCATAGGCTGCAACCGCCTCGTTCAGCAGAAACTCCGTCTCCTGATAATAGTCCCCGATCTTCGTATCCTTCCAGGGTTTACCGAGCAGTACAACCTGAGAAACCGAATTACCCTTTGGTTTGAGAAGAACCGGATTCATCTCCGCAACCGGCCGTGCCCGTGCAGCAAACGCCTGCGTTGCCTGGGCGATACCTATCTCTGCTCCCTCTTCAGTGATATAGGAGTTCAGGCTCATATTCTGCGCCTTAAACGGTGCAACCGGAATACCGCGATCGCTCAGTATCCGGCAGATACCGGCAGTAATGGAACTTTTCCCCGCATGAGAAGAAGTCCCGAGGACCATCAGAGACATGAAGTACCCGTATTGTTGTGTGGTAAAATAAGAATTGGGATTTGTGGTATCGACAGATTCCACCGGAATTATAAAGAAATCATCCGGATGGAAACCGGACGGCGGACAATTCCCTCAAAACTTTTGGCAACAATAAACTTCATTCCTTTCTCCGCCGAGATATCCACAAACCGCTGGTTCACCGTCTCATCAATGATAATACCGGCCAGATCTCCTTTCAGTTTCGGCAGAATATCACGTATCTCGGACAGCGAGTAGTCCCCGTAGATTGTTCCCTCACCGGTCAGCACCCGTGCCCGGCCAGTCTGGCGCATCCAATCGGCGTGTTCACTGATCGTCCGCGGCTCAGCAACCAGAACCGGCTGCTGTGTTTCTGCTGCTGCGGCAGTCTGCAGTGTCCCGGCCTCGGTGCGTTCCACCAGACCGGTAATGGTTGCAACCGCCGCAAGCGGAACCTCCTCCCCCTCCTTCGCCTCGGGAACCTCCGGTTCCGGAACCGGAATCACTGTGGATTTTCGGGTCCTTGTAGCCTTTACTGGTGCGGGAACCGGTATCTGCACCGGTTCGGGTACCGGCTCCGGTACTACTGAACCTCCCTCCGGAACAACTGCGGGAGCCGGTACTGCCGGCTCATCCAAAGGGACCGGTACCGGGATTACTGCTTCCGTCTCTACCGTAACCGTCTCCGCAGCCGCATCAGCGTGATTCAGCTCCTGCACCAGTTCCGCAATCTCTCCATCACGCATAATCTGCGCACGCAGAACATCTGCCGGAATCTTGTTCCGCAGGCATTTCACGATCTCCTTGCGGGACATATCCTCCACGCTTCTTCCGCGGGGAGAAAACGCCACATAATCAATATCTGCAACCTGCAGCAGCTCGCGGAGAATCAGATCTCCTCCCCGATCGCCGTCCACAAACACCGTGGCATTCTTTTTGACGCTGAGGTCTGCAACAATCTGGGGAACCTTCGTTCCCTCCACAGCAACAGTATTTTTGATACCGCACTTCAGCAGATTCAGAACATCCGCCCGTCCCTCAACAATAATAATGGCATCCGAATCCAGAACATTCGGACCGGCCGGAAGCCGCTCCTCGCCGACGGACGAAACCTTTTCCACGCGGATTGACTCACGGACTTCTGCGAGGATCTCGTTTGTTGAGATTCCCACATCATCAAAGGATTCAAGCAGCAACTCCTTTGCCCGGTCCACAATCTGCCGCCGCTTGATCGCCCGCAGGTCTTCGATTCCCTGCACTTTGATCATCGATACGCAGGGACCGACCCGCTCGATGGTCTCCAGAGATGCCGCAAGAATAGCCGTCTCCGCACGATCCAGAGAGGATGCGATGTAGAGTTCCCCGGATGTCTTTCCGTGTTTGCTGGTTATCTGCACATCAATGCGGCCGACTCTGCCGCTTCGCTGCAGGTCGCGCAAATCCAGATCTTCGCCTAATAATCCTTCGGTTTGGCCGAAAATAGCCCCGACTACGTCGGGTTTTTCGACCACCCCCTCTGTCTCGATATGAATATGAATAAGATACTTTGTAGTGTCAGGTGAGTACATGTAAGAAAGCCTCCATGGTTGGAATGGGTAATGTAATAGGTAACCATAGATAGATACCATATGTACTCTTTACGTTTATAAACTAACCGACCACAAAGTTTTAGGTATGGAAAAGGGGTTATCTCTGTATCGACGGGGCAGTTTTCGTAGATCGGGAGATTACCTTCTTATCAGAGTTGCGAATAATTTCAAGGGTAACCTCAGCATTTTCGGTGATTATTTGGTTCTTCAGGTCTAGCCATGCCCATTCCCCTGCCATCCATTCATAACCTCTAACTCCGGTCCCGCCAAGTGTCTCTACCCCATAATGATGAGTGGGAATGAATTCACTCCCCTGAAGTGTATTAATAATGATGTGCCGTTTGATTCCATTCACGTAGATTACGGCAGAATGGTCTGAAAGAATGATGGGATCGTACTCTTTGACCACATAGGAAAATCTGCCGTTTTTTCTCTCCACCACTGGCTTCTCCTCCCTTCCTTTATGGACAAGATAGAGACGACCAGCCAAGGTAATCTCTTTCTGTTCATTTTCGTGATGTATCTCTTGTATTGCGATAATTTCCGGAACCGGCTCATACGTGTCCATGGAAAAATTGATCATACCCATGCACAGCAGAAGAAGGATTGCAGCAATGAGTACAGTAAGCAGGACAAGAAGCACGGTTGCAATTGAGGGGGAAACTGCGCAATCCCGTCGCATCATAATACATGAAACTACTTATTTCATATCACATATTGTTTACGGTGACCGGATTGGTTTGCACTGACGGCTACCGTGGAGAGAAGAAGCGTGTCCCCCGTCGTTAACCGAGTCCATGCATCGGTGGCTGCTGCCGTCCCTTATGGATCTTTGACCGGACGGGGGGTGCCTGTAGCATGCCGTGTTGTCCCGTGGATCATCCGCCGCGACCGCGTATTCGTCACCCGGGGGCCTAACACATGCCGTATATCAGCACACCTCACTATACGGTCTCAACTGCAATAAATCCCGCACACCGGAAAAAAGAGGGGTCAGTGAGAATGGCAGACCACTGACAGCCGTTGGATTATTCGTCGTGACAGTGACAGTGTCTGTGGTGGTGCTCTTCTCCGTTGTGGCATCCGCAGGAACCGTTTCCGTGGTGATGATGATGGTGCTCACCATTTCCGTGATGATGACCGCAGTCCTCCTCACCCCGCGTGCAGGAGCTTTCTCCGGTGACGAGTGTGCCTGCCGCATACGCCGCTGCCGCTGCATCCACATCTCCCGACACCCCGCGTACAACCGTTATTTGACTCTCCGCAAAGAGTGCCAGTGCCCGCTGCCCGATACCTCCGGCAAGGACCGTGGTAATTCCCGCCTCTGCAAGAAGAACCGGCAATTTTCCCGGTTCATGATCGGGGTTTTCCAGATCCTCCAGCCGGGCTGCGTTCCCGTTCTCTATCTGAAAGACCGCGTAACTCTCGCAGTGGCCGAAGTGCGGAGAAACCAGCCCGCCGTCCCGGGCAATGGCAATCTTTTCCGTGTTGGAAGTTTCTGTTAATGTCATATATTACTCATATGCGCGAAAATATATAATTATTTCTATATTATTCAGGATAGACCCTCCCCTTCCACAGCAAAAAAAGAAAAGAGCTCAGGATTTTCCGGATCCTGCCAGCCAGAGCGGCCTGCCTTTGGCAAACTCGCCCCGGTACCAGACTGCCGTACCGCCGACGATCGTCGTCTCCGGAAACAGCCCGTTCATACCCTCATACGGCGTCCATCCGCATTTACTGTGCAGACTCTCCGCAGAAATTTTCACCGGCATATCCGCATATACCGCAAGATCCGCACGGCTGCCGACTGCAACTGCCGGTGCCGTCAGCCCGAAGATCCGGTACGGCCTGGTCACCGTCTTTTCCAGAACCGCAGCAAGAGAAATTCTTCCCAAAAAGACCTCATTCATCAGAAGCGGCAGCATCGTCTCAACACCCGGAACCCCGGACGGTGCCGACGCAAAATCCTGTGCCTTCTCCGGGTTCGTATGCGGTGCATGATCCGATGCAATCACCGGAATTGCCGCAAACATCCGCCACAGATCCATTCGCTCCGCCTTCGTCCGCAGCGGCGGGTTCATCCGGAACCGTGTATCGGCACAATCGTGTTCTTCCCACGAAAGAAACAGATGATGCGGCGCAACCTCAAACGTATTCCCCGGCCGCATCATCACGCGGGCAATCGACGCCGTCCCGCTCATGTGACAGTAATGCAGCCGTGCCCCCGCAGGAGCAAGGGAGTTCACCAGATCTACCGTAGCCGCCTCGCCGGAGACGGGACGCGCCGCAGCATGCCCGGCAAGCGTATGCACCTCGCCCGGCTTCACCTCCTCTGCATGCACAGTGGTAAGCGCCCCCTGACGCGCAAGGGTGGTCAGGGCCGAACGGATAACCTCCGGCGTCAGGGCAGAACCATAGCTGGACGGCGCTGCAAACATCTCGCCGAACGCAAGAGCACCCGCACGGTACAGCCCCGGCAGATCCGCAGACTCCGTCACCGACCCGTTGACGGCATAGTGACAGAAACTCTCCTCCTTTGCCCGCTGCACCCGTGCAGTAAAATTCTCCACGGTCTCCATCGGCGGAACCGTATTCGGCTGATCCACCACCGCCGCAACACCGCCTGCAACCGCTGCCTGTGTCCCGGTCGCCCAGTCCTCCTTTGCTGCCTGCGGTCCGTCCCGCATATGGACATGCACATCAATCGCTGCCGGAACACAGAGACGACCGCGGCAGTCGATCACCTGTCCGGCAGGACCGGAACTGCCGATATGCGTAATAACACCGTCTGTGATACTGATGTCCGCAACCCTGCCGTCCGGCAGGGTTGCGGATTTCAGAACCAGATCCGTCATCTCAGCAGACCCGCGGAACCGGATCACCCATCGGCGGCTCGATAAACCGCTCACCGCCGATACGCGTCCGCATCACCACGCCCGAGCCTTCCACGACCTCACCAATAACGGCCGCATTCTTTCCGAGCGGATGACTGCGCAGAGCCGCAAGCACCGCGTCCGCAGCCTCTGCCGCGATGCCCATCACACACTTACCCTCGTTTGCCACCTGCAGAGGATCAATTCCGAGAAGTCCGCCGGCTGACGCAACACTCTCGCGGATCGGCACCGATTCCTGATCCACCACTACCTTCACCCCGGCTTTGCGTGCCATCTCATTGATGCATGCCGCAAACCCGCCGCGGGTGGGATCCTTCATCGCATGGACTGCACCTTTCGGCGCTGCCCGGACCGCTCCGGCAATCATCGTATAGAGCGGCGCCACATCCGACTTCAGCTGATCGCCAAGATCAAAGCCCTCGCGGTGTGCAACAATCGCCAGTCCGTGATCTCCGAGCGTACCGGAAACAATGATCTTGTCGCCCGGTGCAAGCGCCTTGTCCCGGATCAGATACGAATCCTCATCGACAACACCGACCCCCGCCGTATTGATCACAATGCCGTCAAGGCTTCCCTTCTCCACAACTTTGGTATCACCGGTAATAATTGCAGCTCCGGCCTCACCGAGCGCCTCATCCATCGATGCCACGATCTTCTCAAGATCGGCGATGGGGAATCCTTCCTCAATCACCATTGCACAGGTTAACGCAACCGGCCGTGCGCCCATCACCGAGAGATCATTAATCGTTCCCGACACCGCAACCCGGCCGATATCGCCGCCCGGGAAAAAGATCGGCTTTACCACATGTGAGTCGGTCGTGAGAACGATCGTCTTTCCCCCGATCTCAAAGGTTGAACCATCGTCCAGCGACTCAAGACCGATCCCTCCTGCATTATTGTGTTTGAACGCGGTCAGCGTCACAAGAAGTTCTCCCATGACCTCGCCGCCCGCACCGTGCATCATATTGACTTCTGTATCCTTCTTCATCTTACTCCTCCGTATCAATCTCAATATTTTTCACTAAAATCTCGCGTCCCTGTACCAGATGCGGCAGTTTCCCGCAGTTCGGGCACACAAAAATCTCAGGGCCTGCATAGCCGCACTCACACTCGGCAATCGGCGGTACCGTAGTGAACACCAGTTTCGTCTCCGAAAACATGGGATCCTCGGTGACAAACGTTCCGAACATGAACTCCACCTGATCCGGGTTCACCATCGCCATCGATCCGACATCCACGTAGATAGTCCGGACCTTCACCGCACCATTGTCTTCGGCTGCACGTTTGGAGGTCGCATATATGTCATATGCGATTCCGGACTCATGCATGATTCTCTGGCCCCTCTTCCATTGCCTTATAGACTTCCTTGAAAAGTTCGCGGGTCTCCAGCCCCTCCTCACGGGAAAGACGCTGAATGGCAAAGCCTACGTGGACCAGCACAAACTCGCCGACCGCAACATCAACGAGATCGATTCTGACCTCCTGCTGAAGATCCCCGTAATCAACGAGCGCCACATTTCCATCGCGTATTTCAAGTATTTCTGCGGGAACTGCTATGCACATATATGGGTATATTGGTGAGGGAGAGTGATAAAGACAACGAAAAGAGATATACGCCGAGAGGGAGATTTGAACTCCCGAGGTGTTACCACCAGAGGCTTTCAAGGCCACCGCCTTTCCGGACTAGACTATCTCGGCATCAAAGTCCACACATAATATGCATGCTGCCTAAAAAAAGATTTGTGTTGGCTTATCTCCGGGAAAGGATGAGGGCAGCCGCTCCCAGAATACCAAGTACCGGCACAACAGCACCAACCGGGCTCTGGGTTGCGGAGGGACCTGCACCGGTACCGAAGCTGTCGGAAAGTTTGGGATCCTCGGCAAAGGAAACCACATTCTTTGCAGTAAGATAGACCGTTCCGCTTACACCTTCCTTGGTCGGATAGACTTTCAGGTGGACGGTTGCATCGCTTGCCGTGATGGTGATGGTCTCATCGGAGTTTTCATCCTTGTTGTTTACACGGGTGACCGACCCGCCGTTGACGGTGTACTCAATCGTCCAGTCGGTTCCGCGGAATGCAGTGATGGTTGCATCTCCGGTTCCGGTTTTCACCGCAAAGTATGCCGGCTTGTCAGATGATACTTCTGCATTTGCGGTCAGCGTCTTTCCGGCAGAAGTCGGGGTTGCGGTAGTGGTCGCAGAAGTGGTTGCGCTTCCGCTCATCAGCGTGTAGGTCAGAAGACCAATGTAGCCGTCTTTATCCTTGACAACGACCTGATAGACACCGGCACCCGTTGCCGGAAGCTTCTCGGAGAACTGGCCGTTTTCATCAGTTCCAACCCAGGTCGGGCCGTACACAACACGGCCGTCGGTGGTGGTTCCCTCATACATCGTCAGCTCCACACCTCTGCCGCCGGTTGCACTTGCTTTGCCGGAAACCTGCACCTCCTCGGTTGAGTACTGGACTCTGGGCGCGGTACTGGTCAGCTCTCCGGTCCGGTCAACGAGCTGGACGGTAAACCAGTTGCGTTTGCTGCCGAACGGGTAGTCTTTTGGTTCCTGAACGGTTACGGTGTACATCCCGCCGGCCAGTTCCCAAGTCTCAAAGGTAGTTCCGAAATGTCCGTCAGACTGAATAATAACTGATTTTGATTCAATAGAATTTCCACCGGATTTTGCGAGCACAATACGCATGGTGGCTCCGGCAGGGATATTGTCGGTTACACAATCAACAACAATCTGGGATCCCACTCCCATTTTTAACGTGGCGGTCTGACTGTCCGGCGTGATGAAGTCAAATGAGTATGCCGATACAGCTCCTGCAAAAGCCAGCAGGACAAGCAGACCGGCAGCGAGAAGGAGGATTCCTGTTTTTCTCGTACCGTTGTTCATAATCTACTTAGTTATTTTCTTTATAGATAGGCTTTGCCGTTGGGAACCAAACTAAGATAATGCCAGCAGTACCATGAGATAAGAGTCATGTCAGCACCAATAAAACCGCTTGCATCCTGGAAAGGGCAGGACAGATATTTTGGCGAAGTTCTGCCGTCCCTGACCGGTATTTTTCTTTCCGGCGGATGCAGCTGGAACCGCTGCCGAATGTGCGGCTACAAAAACGACCGGAACACCTGCGGCTCGCGTGAAGAACTCATCGCGCATATGAATGCCCAGATTTCCTGGATCGCGGAGAACTACGCTTCTGACGAGTACGGACTTGGCAAGATCTTTACCTCCGGCAGCGTGTTTGACCCTGTCGAAGTCCCCCGTGAGATACTGGACTCCTTTGGGCATCTGTTTGCCGGAAAACCCGTAATTGCCGAATCGCGCGCCGAATATGTGACCGAGGATGCCCTTTCACGGTTCCTGTCCACTCTGGATCAGGGACAACCCCATCCGCTGACCGTAGCCATGGGTCTGGAAACCACGAACGACGCCATTCGGGAAAAGTCGATTGACAAGGGATTTTCCTTTGCAGACTTTATCCGCGCCGCAGACATCTGTCATGCCGCGGGTGTCGGCGTGAAAGCGTATCTGATGATGAAACCGCTGTTCTTAACCGAGCGGGAAGCAATGGAGGATATGCAGAAATCCATTGCCGAGACTGCACCGTATGCGGATATGATCTCCATGAACCTGTGTACTGTCCAGGGAAGAACCGAGCTTGAACAGTACTGGCAGCGGGGATCGTTCCGCCCTCCGTATCTGTGGTCCGCGGTGAAGGTACTGCTGGACGCTGACACCAGCGTCGCCTGCGACCCGGTCGGCGGCGGATTCCGCCGCGGACCGCACAACTGCGGCACGTGCGACAAAGAGATTGTCGCCGCCATTAATGAGTACTCCCTCACCGCCGACAAGAGCGTTCTTCAGGCGGTTTGGGACGCGGGATGTTCCTGCAAAAAAGAATGGGAGTATGTTCTTGACAACGAAACGTCGTGGAACATGCCCCTAACCGAATAATTTTTTTTTCTTACGCCGACAGTTCCCGCAGCTCGGCGAGCAGCAGCGGCATAAACGTTCCCGCATCACTGACCATACCAATTGCCTGCGACGTCCCGCGGTCCATCAGCTTCGTCACCGACGCAGGATTAATATCCACACAGATCGTCTTCACATGCGAAGGAAGCAGATTCCCGACCGCAACAGAATGCAGAAGCGTTGCAACCATTAAAACCATGCCGAGTTCGGGGATATGTTTTCGCATGGCATCCTGTGCTTCGATAACATTCTGGATCACATCCGGCATCGGCCCGTCATCGCGGATGGACCCGGCAAGAACAAACGGCACATGATTCTTAATACACTCATACATAATACCGCTCTTCACGAGTCCGGTCTGCACCGCGGCATAGATTGATCCTGCATCCATGATCTTGTTGATCGTGTAAAGGTGATGACGGTGCCCGCCACTGACAAGTTCTCCGGTACGCAGATCCATCCCCAACGACGTCCCGAAGATACTGTACTCAAGATCATGTGTCGCAAGTGCGTTCCCGGCGAACAGCACATCGATGTACCCCTCGCGGATCATAGCCGCAACCGCATCTGCGGCGCCGGTATGAATAATTGCCGGACCCCCGACCAGCGCAACTTTTCTGCCGGACTCTTTGATCTGCAGAAGCTCCTTTGCAATCTGGCGGATCATCGTCTTGCTCGGCCGTTCGGAGGAAACATCTCCGCCCATAAACTCGAAAACACCGATCTCACGCGGACGCTCCGGGAAATCCACCCTGACCCCCTCCTCACCGACCACCACGAAATCGCCGGGAAGAAGTTTACCCTGCACCGCACAGGTCGCGGTATGACTCTTCGTATCAACACGGATCAGGGCGTCCATCTTCATATTGTCTACCGGAATCCACTCGCCTTCGTAGTGAATATAGGTCGGATGATTGGTAGTGGAGTAAAAACCCTCCGGCGCAACCTTTGCCTTGATGACATTCTGAAGTGTTACCTCCGCTTCGCCCGTGACCAGAACACCAAGCCTGCGCAGCTCACTGATGATCTGGGTGAGCTGTTCAGGTGTCTCTGCGGAGATCTGCATGCGTGCGTAACTCGGGTCGGTCTTCTGCCTGCCGAGGTTGAACTCCTCGGTCTCGAAATCTCCGTTGTACTCAACAACGCAGTCCATGACTTTGGCAAGAATTCCTGAGTCAACGATGTGGCCCCTTAGTTCGATCTCCCGCGAGAATTTCATGAATATATATGGAACGTAAAACGAGATGAATATCTCCCCCTCCGCCGGTCCACCAGTTTTCTTTTCTTCTTTGTGTCCCGCGCACAATCGTTGCAGAAAGTATATATGTTTTTATTATCCGGCAATTTTTATTCTGCATCTGTATGGGGATATTTTTGCATATGACCTGGATATGACTTTCAAAAATATCAGAAAAATTATCTCAGATACTTTCAGGATGCCCAATACTATTATATACGGAATAACCGGCACGTATCTAGTATGAAGCGAATGCTGATTGTTTTGATGCTGTGTGTTGCACTTCTGGCAGTTTCTGCCGGATGTGTAGGAACTCCCGCTCCGGCCGGCCCCGCCGCCGATCCGACCGCCCCAGCTCTTGGTGCTGTTCCTGTATCGTCCGAAGACGGCGTAACAGTGTATAAGAATCCCGACGGATCCTACTATGCCGAGGATAAAGACGGCACAAAAGTTCAGATGAACCCCGACAGTTCCTGGAGCGGCACATCCGGAGATGGCGATTCTGCTTCGATGGATAAAGACGGCAACTTCAACTATCAGGGTACTGACGGCTCCAGTGCGATCGGAAGCGCAACCGGCGGTCACGTTGAAGGTGACGGAGGCTCTCTCACCTACACCATTGACGCAAACGGCGTCGTCCATTACAAAATGGTTGAACCTGACGGAAAGGTAACCGAGTGGACCTCGGACGGATCCATCACCCAGTGAAGGATCCTGTTCCAAAAACTTTTGAAAAAATTATTTTTTTTAGAACTCTGCCGCACCGCGGAGCATCTTATCGATTGCCCGTGCCGCATCCTTTGCCGTACCCATCGCAAGAATCACGGTTGCAGCCCCGGTCGCCACGTCGCCGCCTGCATACACCTTCGGAATCGACGTCTGGCCGAGGCAGTTCACAGCCACACTCCCGTTCTTGTTGCGGGCAAGATCCGGCATCATCCGTAAGAGCAGCGGGTTTGGACCCTGGCCGATAGCCTCCACCACCACATCCGCCTCAACCGTGAAGTTGCTTCCCGCGATCGGCGCAAACGAACACCGGCCGTCATCGCCCGGACTGCCAAGCTCCATTTTAATCGCCTCAACACCGGCGACCGCCTTGTTTTCGCCTTCGATAAACCGCACCGGATTCGTACAGCACAGGAACTCAATACCCTCCTCTTTTGCATGCCGCACCTCATCCAGCCGTGCCGGCATATCCGCCTCACCACGGCGGTACATCAGGGTAACCGCAGCACCCATCCGGCGTGCCACCCGGGCTGCATCCATAGCAACATTTCCGCCGCCGATCACCACGACCTTCTTCCCTTTCTTTACCGGCGTATCCTTTTCCGGGAACCGGTTTGCACCCATCAGATTCACCCGGGTCAGGAACTCGTTTGCCGAGTAGATCCCGCAGAGATTCTCGCCCGGTAATCCCATGAAGTACGGAAGACCCGCACCCGTTCCGAGGAACACCGCATCGTAGCCGAGCAGCTCCGCAACCGGCACACTGCGGCCGACCACATGGTTTGTCTTAATCTCGGCACCGAGTTTTTTCACCTGCTCAATCTCCGTCTGGACAATATCTTTGGGAAGACGGAACGACGGAATACCATACATCAGCACACCGCCCGCCTCATGCAGGGACTCAAACACGGTTACGCTATGACCGAGCCGTGCCAGCTCCGCAGCCGCCGAAAGGCCGGCCGGACCGGACCCGACAACCGCGACCTTTTTTCCGGTTGCAGGAAGCCGCACGGGCGTCTCGATACCTTCCCGTCTCTCCCAGTCCGCGACGAACCGCTCAAGATGCCCGATCGAGATCGGCATATCCTTGTTCCCGAGCACACACTCGCCCTGACACTGCGTCTCCTGCGGACAGACCCGGCCGCAGATTGCGGGAAGCATATTATCCTTCTTGATAATCCGTGCCGCCTCGCGGAACTCGCCCATCTCACAGGCATGAATGAACGCCGGAATATCAATACCGACCGGACACCCGTTTACACACTTCGGCTTCTTGCACTGAATACAGCGTGCCGCCTCTGCCCGGACCTCTGCCTCCGTGAATCCGAGATCAACTTCACCGAAATCTGCAATCCGTTCCTTTGCATCTCTGTCCATTTACTCCACCTTCCTGCATCTGCACACATGGTGCTCCTCATGATACGCAACCGACTGCTTCTCCTCAGGCATATACATCCGCTGGCGTGCCAGCAGATCGTCCCAGTCAACCTGATGCGCGTCAAACTCCGGCCCGTCCACGCAGGCGAACTTCATCTCGCCGCCCACCACAACCCGGCAGGACCCGCACATACCAGTTCCGTCCACCATTACCGGGTTTAACGACACGTAGGTCTTGATGCCGTACGGCTTGGTGACGCCGCTTGTTACCTTCATCATCATACCGGGACCGATAATCCAGACTTTGTCGATCTTCCTGCCGCTCTCGCAGAGTGTCTGAAGCGGACCGCTGGCAAACCCTTTGATACCGTACGATCCGTCATCGGTCGTCACAAACAGCTCGTCGCAGATCTCCCGCATCTCATCCTCAAGAATCAGCAGGCTCTTGTTGCGTGCGCCGATAATCCCGATCACATAGTTTCCGGCATCCTTTGCCGCCTGGGCAATAATCGGCGTACAAGCAACACCGACTCCTCCGCCCACAATAACCACAGTCTCAGGACCTTTGGCAATATCGCTCGGCATTCCGAGAGGGCCGACCACATCCCGCAGACAGTCGCCTGCAGAAAGGGTGGAAAGAAGCTTCGTTGTCGTACCGATTGCCATAAACGAAATCCGGATCAGATCGCCATCAGTTCCGGAAATGGTCAGAGGAACACGTTCACCTGCGCCGTCGGGGTGAATAATACAAAACTGTCCTGCCTGTGCATTGCGTGCGACCTGCGGCGCACGAATCCACATCTCAAAAACCGCCTCGGACAAGGCGTGTGCTTTCACTATCTCGTACATTAGTATTTCACTCCGCTGTTCTGCCTTGAGAAATTGTGAGTACGTATTGGGTGGCTGACAACTTTAATCTGTGCCGGACGGGTAAACGGGACAGGGGAAAAACGAATACAAAAGGGTACCGCAGAAAATTGTTTGAAGCTCTCAGCCTCGTCTTTGCGGTAGAGTATATATTGGAAATGGACAATAGTTTGGCATTGGTGAAATCAGATACAAATGCCGGATGAGGTTATATCCATAGTGGCTGGTTTAGTGTATACGCATTAGCGAATCCAGGTCATTGTTACCTCCATCATTTTCTCCGAGAGGGTTGTTGTTCTTTTTTCATACATGGCATTGGAGTTCTTTCTGGGAAACTCCATACTATACTGGGTGCTTAGGTTGTCAAATACCTCCCCCGAAACTGTTTCGGAACTGTTCGGATGTCCCGAAACTTTCCTGTCTCCAAACCTTTTAGACCTCAGGGCTCGCACGTATTTTATCGTGAGCAGCAGAGATATTCCCGAGACCCCAGGCCCGCTTGAACTGGATCCCGATTTCACCGCTGAAGAGCATGCACAGTTTGAGCGGCTGGAACGCGAACACCCCTATGTTGAGATGCACGAGGAAAAGATTCCCGTCCCGCCTCGTCCGCAGGATGCCCGCGACGGAACGCATGATGTGCTGTTTCTGCTTCTGTTTATTATTCTCGCCGCCGTATTCCTGCTGATTATTCTGTTCGGGGGCGGTCTGCACTGAATGCGCTGCGGCTGTTTCTTTCCGCAGCGGAGAATGGTGACTACTCTGCGTGGAACTGCTGGTATGCTGCGTATCTCAAAGAGTCGGCAGAGGCGGTGATGATTCTTCCTGGTCAGGATTTTTCCGGCAGAAACTTTACCGGCGCATGCATGAAAAATTTTGATCTGACTGCATGCCGTTTTTCGGGGGCGGTTCTTGTGGATGCTGATCTTACCGGTGCAACGATGGATGATGCGGATTTCTCGGGTGCAATGCTGGCGTCTGCGAATCTTTCGGGTACGTTTGCCGCGTATGCAAACTTCCGTGATGCGGATCTTTCCTGCGCAAATCTTTCCGGCGGTGATTTTACTGCGGCTTCTTTTCGTTCCGCACGGCTTTGCCGCTGTTATGCCCAGCGTGCGGTGTTTACTGATGCGGATTTCCGTGATGCGGATCTTTGCGGGATGTATGCCCGGCTTGCTGCGTGTCGCGGGGCGGTGTTTGCCGGAGCGAATATATCCGGCGCAACTTTTCCGGAGTAGACGGTCGTGCTGTACCGGCAGTTCGTTTGCTGAGATGCTTGTTTATCATGGGTAGTGGGCTAGGAAGTGGCAAATGTATCTCCTGGAAATCCGGCGTTGCACCTAAATTCGTTTATTGCTTATGAATGATCGTTATTGATCGAATTTCAGCCCACAGAAAACACGAAACACACGGAAGCAAAAACATCACGGAACAGTTCGTGAACATCACAGAATCCTAAATTAATCTGTTTCCATGATTTTTTTGTATATTCCGTGATGTTGAAAATTTCTGCGTGTCCGGTGTTTTTCGTGGGATGATCAGGAATAAAGGTGCAACACCGGAAAAACCACAATCCTTAAATCAATAGAGACAGACATTACTTACGCAAAACATGCGGGGTCGTGGCCTAGTCCGGAATGGCGACGGGCTCCAGCGGTCTTAGCGTATGATGAACTATCGGGTCTACTGATTGATAGATGATGACCCGTTGGAGCGCTGATGCAGGTATCTGTTCTCCACCATGTTCGCTTGTCGGAGAGACCCGTCGATCGTGAGTTCAAATCTCACCGACCCCACGTTTTGAAACATCTTTTCTGTAAATATGTGTTCGGGATGCCGGTGGTATCGGTCTTTTCTGAAAAAATATTGGTAAAAAAGTATTATTCTGCCTTTTGAAAGACCATTACTGTGTATCCGCCGTTTTCGTCTTCAGCACGGCTGACTTCCGTAAATCCGAGATATCCCAGACGTTCGGAGAAACTGTCGGGTGTATTTTTCCCGGAGGTATATACTGCTGAGATGATAGTGGAGACGTTGTTCTTCAAAAACTCTGCCTCGTTTAACACCACATCAAACTCACTGCCGATGATGTTCATCACGAGCGTGATATTCCCGGCAAAGTTTGCGTCGGCCGCAATCTTCCGGATGGTTGTTGCGGGGACGGTTATGGTTTCCACGAAGGCTGAGTCCTCGGTGATACGGTTCTTCATAATGGAAGACTCGACAGACATGGTGACATTCTGTGTTCCGTACGCTACCGCTTTGGGTACAATGGTGTATCCTGCGAGGTTGTAGGATTTTGTTTTTTCCAGTGACGGCAGCAGATACGTGTTCGGTTCTACCGAGACCTGCTGGGCAGGGATGGCAAGCCGGTCATTGATGTAGGTAGAGAGCATGCCGATTCCGGCACCCACTTCGATTACCGGGTTTGTGGGGGACAGCCAGCTGTCCACGGCGTTTACCAGTTCCCGGTCAAAACTGTTTGGATCGAGCAGCAGATTCCAGATGAAGTTTGCATCCACGTAGTCCGGATCCATAAATATCAGGTTTTCCCTGATCATGGCCTGGTTGGGCGTTGGGTTTGCGACGCCGATACACCCGGCTGAGAGTGTTGCTGCAATGCAGATAAGGGTAAGCACTGCGGTGAGCCGGAGAGCTTTACCCGAAAACCCCATGATATTCATGGTTGTCTTGTTGGTGACAATGTGATATTTGGGTTTCGTATCAGATCATGATGTTTTGTTATCTCTATTTACTGCTGTATTTTTTGGTTTTTTGGGGTATTTCTCTTAGCGGTCTTTCTTTTTGCCGTTTGTATTACTCCGTTTCGCTGAGTATTTCTGAAACCCTCTCCCGCATTTCCGTGCCGACAACTTGATCGAGTGTTCGGCGACCTGCGCGGATCAGTGTTGCATACGCGCGTGCAAAAGCCTCATTGACCATGATCACGCCTCCGGGGTTTCTGGCGTGATTGCCTCGTAAACTGCGATCAGGGTTTCCGCCTGCATGATTTCCACTTCCTCACGGGTTGCGAGGAGTTTCTGATATTCCGGGTACGTGAGACGGGATTCATCGTAGGCATAATACTTCATCCCTGCTGGTGTTTCTTCGCCTGCCGGTGGCGTAACTTCCTGAATATTCGAAGGGATACGGACATAGGACTTGCCAAACGTGATCGTTGGCGGGGTTGCTGATGTGGTAAATACAGTTACCATAGTTATCCTTTTACGCGCCGTTCTGCTTGTATTTTATGGAACTCAGAAAGAACCGGTTGGATGGGTTGATAGTATTTGCGGCGGATCGTGCTGTCGTTTCCCCACATAGACCAACCCTTAAAGGAATTAACAGAACAGTATTGATTATACGTCAAATCCTCGCCGTATTTGCAATGTTTCCGAACATCTAAACACCGCCGCCGCAGGCGTTTAAAGGTCGATTTTCTGAGGATCACGTTTCCGGGGGTTGTACGATACCCGACAAAATCAAGTGGTCGGGCTTTAAGTGGGAAAATCTGCCAATTATCCTTAATCGACAGATGTAGGCGGGATGTGAGGTACCAGTCCGCCTGTCTGAACACGCGCCGGAGTTCGGCGGCGGACGATGCGAAAAATACCATGTCATCCATGTACCGGATGTAGTACCGTACTTTGAGGTACTCTTTGACGAAATGATCGAAATCTGAGAGATAGAGGTTGGCGGCGAGCTGTGAGAAATAATTCCCAATCGGTAAACCCTCGTCGGGTGGGACCGAATCTATGATGTTGTCAATGATCCGGAGAATCCGCTTATCCTTAATGAGGCGGCGGAACTGTCCTTTTATGATATCGTGATCGATGGAGGGAAAATAATGATGCACGTCGATTTTTAGACAGTATGCCGTGCCTGCGGGATCACTGTTGAGATACCGGCACACTTGCCGAAGGGCTGAATGTATACCGCGATCCTTGATCGTTGCGTGTGTGTCTGCGGTGAGATGCCGCATAACAACCGGCTCGACGACAAAACCTAATGCACGCTGGACAACACGATCCCGATATGGCAGGATGTAGATCAGGCGTTGCTTTCCTCGTTCTTCTATGGTTTTTGTTCGGTATTTTCCGGTCGTATATGTGCCGAATAGCAATTCTGTCTGTAATTCGGCGAGGTTTGCGTCTTTGTTTTCTTCAAATTTTGCGACCGCCCGATAATGATGTTTTCCTTTGCTGCTTTCAAGGTGTGCACGCTTAAGGTTCTCAAAATCGACGAAAAGAGGAAAGATATGATTTACTCGTTTCATTTTGTATGCCTAATGAAATAATCCGAACGTTCCGCCGCTGCGGGCTACTAATACGGATGGGGGTTTTAGGGGTGATTTTTGCCAAGGGGCATGGGCAAAGCGGATCGATGATATGATCATTAGGTGCGCCCCGATGTTGACGTTGGAATTGGACGGGGCATTGTTCAGATTGACAGTGAACACGCCGCACTTCGCGCCGTTATTCCAATTGCCGCCAACAATGCACGAACCGATCACGAAACGAGACCGGAGACCGCGCCGTCCGACCAACTACGGGGTAAGATCGTTTTGCCCTGTGATATTTTTCCGCCGAAGCCCTGTAACGGGCTTCGGCGGCTGGGCACGGGGTTAGGCCGCTGAGGCGGCCTCCCCCGTGCTCAAAATTTGCAGGCGCGCCCCGATGTAGACGTGGGAATAGGACGGGGCATCGTCCAGATCGACAGTGAACACGCCGCACTTCGCGCCGACAAACCAAACGCCGCCAACAATGCACGTGCGAAGTCCGGTTGACCACCAATAATTATCTGTGGCGTACGTTGACGAAGAACCGCCAACTACTGCGGGCATGAACGGCATGGGATCGGTTCCGACAAATGTCCTGATGTAACTGTTGGATGTGGTTGCCTGTCCTGATGCCGTAGTCCAATCTGCATCCGTGAAGGCTGGTGTTGCTACGTTCTGCGTGATGAAACGGGTATTCACGTGATTGATCCTGATTTTGTTAGATGCGTCCTGCATAATTCCCTGTAAGAAGTTCCAGACATTACCCCAACGGTTTTCCATGTAAAACAACCGTGTGCATGTTGTTTCTGATGTTGTGCCGTAAGCACCTCCTCCGGGTTGGGCGCGATAGGTTAGACCAATTGCGGCGCTGGCTGTGTTGTTGCTGGCAACAAAACCCTGTCCGATGGTCGCCTGTGCGTTGGTGTTCGCGTATGCAGCGAGATAGATCAGATTGATGAGGGTGTAGGTGTTCCACGTTTCAACGCTGTATCCCGTGCCTCCTGCGGCGGCTTGTGCCTGGAACGCATCATTTGTCTGTGATACTGTTGGTTTGGAAGTGGTTGAGTACCACGAATGCAGAACGCCGCCGGAGGTGTAGCCGTTGAACATCCCGACGAACACATACGGCATGATGGTGTTCTCATCGCCGAACCGGTGAGCAAAGGGCGTACTGCCGATGAATTGACCTTCGGAGAAGGCAATTTCGATCACAGTCTGTTGTGTGGTGGTGGTGATCCATTTGAGGGCGCGGATTGAAGATTTCCAGTACACTGTAGGGATTGCGACCATACAATCACCGTCTGCGCCGGTGAGGGTTGCCGCCGTGCCATCTGCCTTGTTGAAGATGTTTTCAGGGTCTAACCAATAATTGATCGCGCCGTTCTGGACGGTACACGGCTTGATTTTTTGGCCGATGAAGGTATCTCCCCAACTGTTCAGATTGGTTTTTGTGGCAGGGGTGAAATTTTCGTTTGCTCCTGCATAGGTGATGCATGCTGCCGGATCGTCTTCGGTTGGATCGATCCGGATCACATAAATTGGTTTGTCCGTGCCGGTGTATCCGCCGGTTGATACCGATTCGGAGATGCTTTGGAGGGCGGTATATACCGTTCCTGATGTGATATGATTGGCGGAGTTTTTGATCGGTGTTTCGTCGTAGGTGAGTAGTGGCTGTTTTCCTGCGAGGGCGGCATACACGCCGCCGGATGATACAGGTTTTGTGCTGTTTTCGGTTGGTTCTGCGTCCGGAATGGGGATTTCGATTTTCTTGTCATCCGCTCCCATTGCCTTTCTGAACCATTCGTCGGTGGTGGTGTTGGTTGTCATGGTTTAGATGATGTTGCAAAATATCCCGCGTAGGTCGCAAAGACCGGCGGGTTTTGTGGTGGTCGGTTTTGTCAGTACGATGATCGGAGTTGGTGTTGATGTAGATGTCGCGCCGCTGGCAGTGGTTACCTGCAGTGAGGCATAATATACACCTGTTGCGTTGTAGGTGTGGGTGGGGCTGGTGGTTGATGATCCTTCCCCCCAAATCCAGCGGCGCGATCTGATCGGATCGTCTGGGCTGGTGGTTGTGTCAGTGATGATGATTGTCAGGGGTGCGTATCCAATCGTTGCGGAGAATGTGCAGGATGTGGTTAGTATCATAAGATTTTCCTGCCTGTGTAGTTGCCGTTTACAATGATGCCGTTGTAGATGGCTTTGTTTACGGTCAATGCAGTGAGTGTTGCGGCCGAGGTTGTCGCTGTTTTTGCGTGGCCAGTCGGATAAGATACCGTGTAGGATACTGTGTATACGCCGGGGACTGCGTAGGTGTGCGTCTGTTTTTTGATGTTTTCGGCGGTGGTTGCGGTTAGGGTTGTTCCGTCGCCGAAGTCCCAAAATGCCTTATCCGGCTGTATGTCAGTGTTCACGGCGGTGTTGGTGATCGTGACTGATGCGCCGCTGGTGCTGGTAATTAAAACAGGATCGGCGTAGGTCGTCGCGCAGGCCGTGATGGTCAGGGTCTGTTCTGCGGTAAGCTGTTCGTCGTTATTTTTGACGGTGAACTTTGCCGTGTATGTCCCTGCATCAGTGTACAGATGCTGTGCAGTAATCGTGTTGCTATCCTCAAAGTGCGCCGTGTCGTTGCCGAAATCAAGATCAATAGTGTGATCTGCGGGGTTGCCGGGGGTGATGATGGTTGCGGTATAAATCACGGCGAGGGGGACGTATCCCGATACCGGCGTTGCTCTGAGTGCGATTACTGCGGGAGTTGGTGATTGTGCGGTAACTGTTACGGATGCGGTCTCTGTGGTACTGTTTGCGTCGGTTGCAGTTACGGTGATGGTGTATGTACCGGGTTCTGCATACGTGTGTGTCAGAGGGCTGGCGGTGGTTGTGGTTAGGGTTGTTCCGTCTCCGAAGCTGTAAGTGTAGGTGGTGGTGGTGATAGATGGTACTTCGCTGATGGCGATCACGGTTTGGAGGGGGTATAATCCCGCCTCCGGTGTTGCGGTGATGGTGAAGGTCATGGTTCAAAGATCAGGGTACATCCCCACTGCACGGCGTAGGTTGTGGTGTTCTGTGCAATAATGGTGATTTTTCCGAACAATTCACCGTTTGGCAAATCCTCCGTTCCGAATGCGTTTGTGTGTCTTCTCCACGGAACATCATTTTTCAAGATGGATACGATCACGCCTGCGGGGGCTGATACGGTATATCGTCTGAGTTTTTTGCTGATGTTGAGTTCCCGCGTGTATGTTGCACCGCTGGCAAGTTCTACGGTCGGTTCTGTCGGTGTGGGGTACTGAAAGCTGATATCTTCGGTCGTGCTGGCGAGCTTTGCGGTGAGCAGGCGGAGGTTTTGATCGATGTTTGCAAGGTAGGCGAGTTCTGCGTCTGTCATGATATCCTTTTTTGTGGACGGATGGTTTTTTCGATTGTCTCTACGCGGGATTCTACGTTTGTGATCCGGTTATCCTGCTGATCGATTTTCCGATAGAGGAGGGCGATTGTTCCGGCGAATCCTGCGGCGGTTTCGGCAAAGAGCATGATAAAGGATGTATCATCTAAGATCATCTGATCGCCTTCCTGATTGCGGGGAGTGCTACAACGAGGATCACGGTGATGAGGAGGAGGTACACGATCCCTTTTATGATGTTGCTGCCGCCGAGACCTCCCCCTCCTCCCCCGCCGCCGAGGTTGGATAGTCCGGCGGCGGCGGCGGTTGGGATTGCATATGCTCCTGCGGTTATTGCGCCGGTTGTGATCGTGGCTTGTCCCGCTCTTGATTTTGCAAATGTCGAGAGGATAGACTTAGTGGGAATTGCCATGTTTTTTCCCTCCGAGTACCTTTTTTCCGGTCTTCCAGAGGAGGGCGGCGGTTAATACAGCGCCAAGGGCGATCAGGGCGATCAGGATCGCCCGCTGGCCGGGATTGATAATTTCCGGTTCTGGATCGGTATAGGTTGATAATGGTTTTTCGTCCCATTTGCGGATGCGTGAGCGTCCGAGTTCGGTATCATGGGCGTAGTTTTGCCGGACTGTTGTCTGTGTGTTTCGGACGCCTACCGCGTCGAGGATGCGGTTTTTCTCTGCGGTGCTGAGGATTACCGGGTTGGTGTTGATGATCTTTGCAGATTCAAACACGGGACTGTAGAGCGATGATGAGAGTGTCATGTTTTTACCGTCGGTGCGTTTTTACGTGTGGTTTTTGTGCGTTTTGCGGGTGTTTTCTGATTGCGTTTCTTAAGGTGATTCCAAATGGCGCGGATGATGAGCAGGGCGATAATTGCAATGAGAAGGAAGATGGGGAGAGAGTATCCGTTTTCCTCCGCGTCGGTGATGATGCTGCCGAGGCCGGGGACGTCAGACAGGCCGTTGAGAAGGCCGCTGGCGGCGTCTTCTGCATCCTGCCAAGGTAAGATTTGCTCTCCGTCGTCACCGGAATTTTTCCCGTCACCGTCTCCGCCGCTGTTGCCGTTGTTTTCGTTGCCGCTGATAATCTGTGTGATAGTTTCTTTGAGTTTTTCTACTTCGTTGGATGCGGTCATGTATGCCGTCCCGGCTGCGCCTGCGAGTGCCCCCAGTCCGGCGGTGGTGAGTGTGCCGCCAAGGGTGCGCGTTGCTGATATTTTTGGGGTGTCGGGGGTGGATACCGGTGGTGATGGTGTTTTGTTTCCGGTGGTTGTTGTGCCGTTTTTTCCGGTTGTGGTTACGGTTGGCTTTGTTCCGGTTTTGGTGGTTGTTTTGCTGATGGTTACCGCGTAGGGGTTGCCGGTGGACTTTGATACAGATACGCCGCCGCTTTTCGAGAATGCGTATTGTAGATCTTCGATCGCGTTTTTCTTCGGGGTGTATACGGCTGTTCCTGCGTTGATGTTTGCGAGGTTCGGTTCACGTTTACGGTAGGTTTTTTCTAAGTCGCTGGGGTCGAGGGGATCGGTTTTTTTCGGGGTTTTGATGAGTGTTTTCAGTATGGACTTAAGCGGGATTGCCATGTTTTTTCCCTCCGTTGGTTTTTCTGAGTGTGTAGCCGAGGATTACGATCACAATACCGGCGATCAGAATTGGGATGATGTAGGATTGCGTTTTTGTGTCGCTGCCTATCATGATGTTGCCGCCGCTTGCTCCTGCTGTTTTTGTGTCGCTGTTGTCGCCGCCGGTTGCAATGGATGAGATGATATCGAGGAGGTCGGAGATAGGAGATTTGTCTGTTTCTGTGGTCGCGGTTGGTGCTGATGGGGTTGTAGTAGATGTCGGTACGTTGGTTGCCGTTGTTTTGCTGAGTGTGGTTGTTGTGTTGGTTGGGGTTGCGGCGAGGTCTCCGGTTGCCGGATTGATGTAATCCGATCCGGTGATGCGGTTCACAAGGTTGACGGCGCGATCCATGATTGAGGGCGTGCTGGCGGTGATCCAACCTTTTGAGATTGCGGTGTTCTGCACTCTGATCATTTCGTCCGGGGAAAGGTCGCGGCTGGTATATACGGTTGCGCCGGAAAGGCCGAGGGTGCGGAGTACCTGATCGTCCGGGGTATCCGTCCACGATGATCCATTCGGATCGGCGAGGCTTCCGCCGCGTGTTCCGCCGGTGTTTACGAAGGCGTAATAATCAGTATAGCCGTGAAATGCGGCATTTTGTCCGAGGTAACCGCCGGACGGCATTTTTACATCGGGATTCCCCATAAGTCCGGCGAACTGATTGTACACATCTGCGGCGGTGAAGTCGGCGGGTGTGCCGATGGTTGATGTTTCGGTTTCGTCCGGGGCGGCGAAGGATGATCCTAATTGTAAGGCTATGCCACTACCGATCATACCTGCTTTCAGGGCTTTTCCTGCGGCATATCCCGCACCGCCGGTAACGAGCCCTGCACCGATGCAGAGCGCATCACCGGCGGCGGCGAGCAGTTTATCATTGGTGATCTGGTCGCCGCGTCCGGTGATGAGGAGGTTTCCCACATCGATCAGATCGAGAGGGAGAGCGAGGTCGGCGACTGTTGCTACTCCGAAGGTAGATGCTGCTCCGGCGAGGTCGCCGGTTGCGTAGGCGTTGATGCCTGTCTGCTGCATGTCGTTCCGCCAAGAGATGATACCGTCCATAAAATTTTCATTTGTCCGGGCGGTCGGTTCTGTGGTGCGGGTGGGGGCGGTTGCGAGGAGACTGGATGCTGTGCCTGCGCTGACGAGGGTTGAGGCGGTGATTGCCTCGGCGGTGGTAAGATTTGGGATCGTCCTTGTCGTTGCCGTTGTTGCCGGGGTTGTAGTGGCTGGAAGGATTACAGGGGTTGCTGATTTTGCGGCGGGTGCGTTTACACTTGCGGCGGTGATTGTGGGTGTGGCTAAGGTTGTTTTTCCGCCGGTGCTGGTGGTGGTTGCGGTACTGCCGGATGATGCCGCATAGGTTTGTGCGGGTGATGTGGTACTCTTGCTGGTGTAGTTTCCAACATACTGATTATACGATGTTGAACTGCCGGAGCTTCCGCCGGAGCTACGAGAGGATGATCCGCTTGAGCTTGTGCCGGATGTGGTTTTCCCACCTGCTGAGGTGGTTGTTGCGCCGCCGTAACTTCCTTTTGAGGATGATCCGCTTGAGCTTGTGCCGGATGTGGTTTTCCCACCTGCTGAGGTGGTTGTTGCGCCGCCGTAACTTCCTTTTGAGGATGATCCGCTTGAGCTTGTGCCGGATACTGATGATGTTCGGGATGAGGATGTGCTGTTGTTACTGCCGGAACTTGATCCGCCGGAAAAGGCGGAGCTTACCGCGCTGGAAAAGGAAGAGACTGCGGAGCTTACCGCGCTGGAAATCGAGGAGAATAAACCCATAGATTGTACCTCCTGAAAAAGGGGGCTGGGTTAGAATCCCAGTGGTGTTTCAAGAATCGGTACTGTTCCTGCGTCGAATGCTGCCGTGTTGACAACATTCTCGACAAAGATGACCCGCATGGTGAAGGCCGTAGAGGTCTTTGCGGCGATCTTGAAATCGTCCACGCCAAAGCGCCAACCTTTCAGTCCGAGGCCGTCGGCTGCTACTTCATTGGCGAAGTCGATCATGAAGATGCCTGCGGGGCGTTCGGTCGAGGAGCAATCAACGAAGTAGTCTTTGTTCTGAGTTGCTCTCAGCTGTTTCGCAGATACGTTCATGATCTCCTGCCGGTTCGGGTTGGTTGCGATCAGGCCGATTGCGTCAGGGGTGATCTCCGGGGATGTTGCGCCGGTGGCGTAACAACAGATGATAGCACGGCGGATCAGAGTTCCGGTGGGAATGGCGAGGGCTTCGGTGAGGGCGGTATTTGCGCCTACCGCGGTGGAGAGGATGTAGACCTTCGGTTCCGCACTGCGTTCCGCGGATGATCCGTATTCGTTGGTGATTTCGTCTTTGCTTTCGATCACGCGGTCGCCGGTAGTTACGGTGACGGTTGCGGCGGTAAGATTGACGCCGTTTGTCGACGTTGTGCCTGCTTTTACGGTGTCGTTGAATCCAATTTCGAGGGTGACGTCCTGCTTAAGGACGGCGAGGAGGTCGCCTTCGTTGAGGATGAGCGAGAACTCTACGGTTTCACTGGCAGATGCGGCAATGGTTTTACTGCCGATCGACTTGATGACTGAACGGGATTTTGTTTCGTGTAGGCAGTTCATGATTGCAAGATCGAGGCCGTTCATAGCGTAGTTGCTGATGTTGTTGTTGGAGGTAACTTTTACCTCGCGAATGGCTGAGAGAATTTCCTGCGGGGTGAGGGTTACGGACGCTGAACCGTTGTTTTTGATCGTCATGCTGAAAAGCAGGTGAACGGTGTCAATGATGGTGTTGCGCCGGATACTGATCATCGGTTTAATGAGAGTGATCGTGTTTACGCTGGTGGTGAGTGTGTTGTACATTGTGTGCCTCCGGGGGGTTACTTCCGAGACATGGAGGATACGAGGGCGATACCGGCCATTGCGAGGATGCCGATGACCATTACAGGCACGGCGGCCTTTGCGTTGGAGGTGATGCTGTTTTTCACGGTGGTGATTGCGTCAGACATTTTTTTTTCATTCCTAAGACGCCCGGTTTTTGGGGTTGGTTGAGCGCCTTATGTGTTTGTATCCTTACAAAGGCTTTGATTTTATGGAACACAAAAAAGAGGGGTTGGGGGGTCAGACAAATATCTCAACGGCGTTGTACTTGAGGCTGAGATTGTGCATGTCCCGCATTGTTCCCGATGCCCGGATCAATCCGTAATCGATGAATACGGCGGCACTTTCATTTTCGTTGGCATAATCCCAACCGGTGGTAACTACATAGGAGAGTTTTTTCTGCCGTTCTATGTTTTCAATTTGATGTACGAGATCATCCCATTTAATAGTGGGTTTCGCTTTTGCAAGGATTTTGAATACCGTGTTTTTTGTTGCGGTGTCCATTGTGTAGGTTTTTTCAATTTCCGGAGTGGTTTCGAGTAATTTTTCCTGATCGGGGGTGAGTGGTTTTTCAGGATTCATCAGGTCGAGGAGGCTTTTTCCGGCGCTGAGTGCTTTGTTTGCGTCGCGGGTTTTGATGCCGGCGACAAGAGACATGATCGCGGCGATTGCTGTGAGGATCACGTCGGGGTTGAGTAAGCAGGTAATATCTACCATAGGAGATGTGTTTTTCCGGCAGCTACTTTGATTTTATGGAACATGAAAAGAGAGAGTGATCGTCCGGGGGAGGTGTTGATCGAAGTTGTGAGTGGGGGTGATGTGGAGTTGATCCCGTTCGTCCCGGACATTTATCTGTTTTTCTTGCCGATGCTTTGATTTTATGGAACACTGCCGAGGGCAAAGATCACTGCCGAACGAACGAGCGCGTTCATGCTTAGGGGCGTGTCCGGTGGTGGTTGGGTGTCCATGAGTTTTTGCCGATATGCAAGGAGGAGTTTTGTTGTTTCGGTGCTGATACTGATTTTATCGTAGAGTTTTCGTTTTTCGGTCATTTCGTGAAGATGAAAAGATTATGATTTCCGTCAAATAACCATACTTCGTGGCCGGGAGCGATACTTTTTATCAGGAATGGTTTTCCTGCAAGGCGATTTCTCGCCGCCTGTTCTGTCGAAAATACGCGGCTTGATATGCGTTTCACCTGTATCCGTCGTACTTCCGATCCACGGGTGGCAATGAGGTCGTCTGTTCCGTGCGGGTGCGCTGCGGGTTTGCGGATGGTATATCCTGCTTTGCGGAGGATGTCGGCGGCGCGGCGTTCGCCGGTGTTGCCGCGTGCGGTCTGTTTACCATAGGTTTTTTGCGGGCTGTTTTTCTGTGCTTTTGTTTTCATGGTATCATCCGAGGTGTTCGGTTCTGCGGGTTACTTCGGCGGCGTGGATGATGAGATACGGGCTCTGGGGGTTGGTTTGCCGATACATCAAAACATCGTGTAGTTGCAGGGCGTTGTTGAGTTCTTCAAAATTCGGGATTTCTTCTGCAAAATATTTCACGTCCTGATGGATGCGAAACCGCATGATGAAGGTGTATGTGCAGTTGTTCCAGAGGAGTTTTGGGAAGTCCTGAATCCGCTGGGTAATGCACCACAACCAGATTTTATACCCGCGGCCTTCGCGGCTGATGATTTCAAGCTCCTGACCGGCTTTGTTTGCGCCTTTGTTGTAGTGGTGCGCTTCTTCGGCTATGATGTGCCGAGGGCGTTTCAGAGAGAGGGCGGCGCGGATGATGGTTTTGTACTCTTCGATGAGGTCGTCGAGGGGGATATCCCCCGCGGGGATACAGATCAGATATGGGTACCGGGTGAGGAGTTTTTTGTATTCGTCGGTGCTTCGACGGTTACGGGGAAATACTCGATACAGGGTCAAATTTTTGAGGCGGTGTTTGCCTATCCATAATCCGAGATGGTTCTGCGATTTTGTGTCAAGGATGATGAATGGGTTGCCGCCTGCGTGGAGTACTTCAACCATTGCGCCGACGAGATAGGATTTTCCGCTGCCGGTTGGTGATGCGATTAGTACGTGGCCGGTGAGTGCTTCTTTGATGGTTTCTGCAAAGGTCATATTCCTACAATGCCGGTTTTGGGGTTCAGGGGGAGTTGTGCGATTACGTAGGTTGGGTCGTCTTCGTCGATGTATACGCCATCGTTGTTGGGTTCTGTGGGGGTGTTTGCCGCGGTTGGCATTTGCGGCACTTCTGCGGGTGTGTATGCTGGGGGTTGTGCGCTCTCTTCGGCTTCGCGGGCGCGGCGTTCTGCGGCGCGTTTCTGAATGATGCTGATCACGGTTGGGAGGAACACTACGCCGAGGGCGATCAGGGTTACGGGGATGAGGATCAGGGGGTTGTTTTCGTCTCCGTCGCCGCCGAAGTTTGGCGCAAATTTCCAAAGTACTTCGTTGGTTGCGTCGCGGGCGACGTCCTGATAGATTTCCTGATTTGGCGGTTCTATGCCGGATTTTTGGCTGATTGTTGTTGTGAGAGATACGGCGAGGTCAAGTAGAGGGATAAGCGGGTGTATTCCGTGTTCGGTGTTGTTGGTTTCTCCGATGGCGGGTTCGGTTTCCGCCGCTGGTGTTCCTGCGGTGATCACTGTTCCGGCTGCTATTTTTTCAGGGCTGGGGTTGCCGAAGATGCCGGTTGCGTCGTCTCCGTGTTCGATCATTCTGCGTTCCCTCCGCCGGTGATGATCTGTTCCTGTGCGGCGTTGATTGCGGCGATCTGGTCGTCGGTGAGGTTGTAGATGATTGCCTGTATGAGGTGGTTGCCGGATACTACGGAGATCACGCCGGTGTTTCCGGTTTCTTCGAGTTTTTTCTTTATTTCGCTGTTTTCGTATACATCGGCGAGGGCTGATGCTGCGCGGATCAGTGGTTCGGGTATCTGGCTTTTGAGGGCGTTTTCGAGGAAATTCATGATTTACAGTCCGGTGATTCTTGTTCGTGGGATTGGTGCTGGAGGTTGTGTTTGATCAGGGCGAGGTTGATCCACTGCCGGAGGTCTCCGGCGAAAGTACCAACTTGCACCGCCGATTGCCCCGACGGTGAGAATGATAAAAGCGATTGTGAGGTGGAGAGGTTTGATTACAGGAGGTGATTTTTCCGCCGTTTTTTTGGCTGTTTGGTGTGGAGGTGTGTTGATGATGGCAGTGAGTTCTGCCACCGGGTTTGTCTCCGGTTCGGCGGATGCAGTCGGTTTTGCTTCCGGGGTTGTCTCTGGTTCGGTGGGTGCGTCCCTGATTTCTACGTTGTAGCTCTTGCATTTTGCACAGCGCCGTTTGTGCGAGGTGGTTGAGGTATTGTACGGTTTCCATGTGTGTCCACAGTCGAGGCACACGGCGATTTTTGGCGGTGATTTCGATTCGGTCATAGTGTTTTTTCCTTCCTCCGGTTTTGTGCCGGGTTTGGGATATTATTGTGTGGGGTTGTCTTTGCCTATTAGGGGTTAGGGTGGTTTGGCGGGTGTTGTTCGGGGTTCGGGGGGTTTGATCCGCTTCGCTGTCTGATGCGGTTGCGGCGTTCCTGCCGTAGGCGTTTTTCTTCGGCGAGGATGCGATTGTACATGTTGTGGTCGGGGTCAGGAGGGGGGTTGGTTATGGGTTCGCGCTGCTGATTGGGGTTTTCGAGGTCTTCGAGTTCCGGCGGAGGTACATACCATATCTGCGGGGCGATGTTTCCGGGGTCGAGTGGGGGGTAGTTTTCGATGATCCCGTGATTGTTGGCGGGTGGTTGTTTTTCCGGTTTTAATCCGGCGCGGCGGCTGAGGTCGGCGCGGATTGCGGCGTTTTCGTGTCCTTGCGGGGCTGTTCCGATGTATTCGTAGGTGTCGGTGGGGGCGTGCTGGCGGCGGAATTGTTTTTGTCTGATTTCGTCTTCCACTGTGAGGTATCGGATGCTGTTTGATAGGGTGAAAAATCGTTTGTTCGTGACCCAGTATGCATAATGGCCGCTTTCGTCGTACAGGGCTTTGATGAGGTATTTTTTGAGGTAGTCGGTTGGGTTTCTGCCTTCGGTGTCTGCGGGTTTGTCAGTTTTCCATGTCCATTTTTCGCCGTCGTTGATTACGCTGTAGGCGTCGTGCATGAACCCCTGCCCGTATTTTGTCCCCCATTGTTCTGCAAAGTCGGAAAATGGGTATTTCCATTCATAATCAAACAGGATCACGTGATCATGGATCAGGCCGTTTTCCTGAAATTCTACGCATCGGATGTATGGGATACGGTATCCTACGCGATGGCATTCGGTTTCATACCATTTTCTAAAGGCGTTGCTTTCATGTCGGTTGGCGGCGTAAAGGTTGCCGCCGCGTCCGGTGGCGGTAAACCGGTGTACTTTGTCGATGTGGGGATCGGGGATTTTGCGGAGGATTTCTTTTCCTTCCGATTCCATCCAGATTAAGGGGTCGGTCGTAAAGGTTACGAATGATGCGATTTTATGTTTTTTGAGGCTGTTTTCTACGCCGGTGTTGTAGATGAGGATGAGTTGTTTTTTTCGGCTGTCGTCGGTGAAGCGGGTGGAGCAGGGTAAGGTGATGTATTCGCCGTTGCCGGTGAGATTCCGGAGGATGATTGATTTTGATTCGGTTTCCCGTTTCCATTCTTCGAAGATCAGTGTCATTCTGCGGATGTACTGCAAGAGTTCGGCGGGGAGTTTTCCGTTTTTGTCTCGGGTGAAGAGGTTATACTGATCTATGCTTTTCATGGTGCGGATCGCCTGCTGACGCCAAAAACCACAACGACCGGGGATTGCGTTGTAGTGGTCGAGCGGGTGAGATGGTTCTGCGGCGGTCAGCTGTTCCGCCCGGGCGACGGCGGTCTGTGTGCTGCATGGTTTGGTGTGCTGATCCAATCGGAGGGGTTTTTGAGGCGATACAAAAGATTTGGAGTTTTGCAGATCGTTTATCAAGCGGGGTTGTTTATGGGTGGGGGTGGTTTTGGCACGTACAAAAACGCCGGATTTTTGGATGAGGCCGGGGTATAGGCTGTGAAGATAGTTGGATAGTTTTTCGGCTGTTCCTGCCTTTACCCAACGATTCACGGCACGATAGGCGGAATAGTAGACCCAGTCTGCGGGTTTGCCGCGGCGTTTTGGGGCGTCCCATTCATCCCGGAGATAATCTACCACTACGTCGAGTTTTGCACCGGCGTTCACGAGGTCGGTAACGTCACATACCTTATCCCCACTGGTGATAAGGAAGGTTTGCGGCGGATAGCGTCCGCTATGGGTGAGGTTGCCGTGTGTTGTCATTGTACCGGGAAAAAGAGGTGAGGGTTTAGTGCGGTCTATGTGAGGTTGGGAGGGGGGCAGGTTATGCCGGGGTCAGGAAGTGGAGGAATACGGGTTGTTTGTGATATTCCCTCGTGAATTGGTATGTGTTCTGGATGTCGTATGCTTTGATCCAGAAATTGAACATTTCGTCTGGGTTTTTGAATCCTTCGAGTTCGTAGTATTCCTCAATTGCTTTTTTGAGGGTGGTTTTGACTACGGATAGAATTTTGAAAGTATATTCTTGTCCGCTTGTGCCGGAGATTGTGAAGGTGTCGCCGCACTCGCCGTGTTTGCTGCGGCGGGTCGTGCAGATTTTTTCACCTGCGATCATGGCGCGGGACATTTGGGGCTGGAAGTCGAGAGTGATTTCAGTCATGTATTTTTTTCCCGTGAGTATAATTTTCAAAGTCAACTGCCCAAAAGGAGTTTCTACGGTTTGCCCAACGGGCGAGACGTATTGTTTCCGGCGTTTTGCGATATTGCATCACAAAGGCGTTTGTTCCTAAACGTTTGAGAAGGTTGCAGCGATATATGTCTTCGGCTATGGTTGTATCAAATCCAACAAGTACGTAGAAATCAACATTACGCCTGATGTTGATTCCTGCGTCAACGAGGATGGATAATCCGGTTTCTACTGCCTGTTCGTAGGATAATGAATCAAAGGCGAAATGTAGCGTTGCTGCCCATTTTATGCGTGCGAGTTGTTCGGCGATTTCCGGAGTGATCAGGCGGATGTCCATACCCTGCGTGATGTTGAGTTTGATGTTGTGATCTATTGCCCAATCGGTCTGATCAAAAAACCAATCTTTTTTCGCGAGGATGTTGTTGTCGAGCAATACGGCGGTTTTGTGATCTGGATGGTGAAAGTCGCTGATATTCATCCATTTTTCCAATTTTCCCTCTTTTTCTGGGACGATGCAGAACGGACATTTTCGAATGCACCCGCGTGTAGTGAATCCGAGATCATACGGTGAGTTATACAGCGAGTAATCAGGCATGATTTTTTGTGCGGGGTTTGGTATTGTTGAGTGTAGATCAAATCCTGAACCTCCCTGTATGATGTCTGCCTGCGGGTAGAGTGTTGCTATCCCTACTGCTTGTGATTTGTTTTTTGAGAAGATCGTTGATATATATACTTTATCAGGGTTTTGTACATCAAATCCCACGATATCCCCACGTTGTTTATGATAGGCAGATATCTGCATCAATGCAAGATTGGGAATTGTTGAATCAACATCAACAAGTCGGATTTTCATGCCGCTGTGCCTCCATAGACATACTGCCGGTTGTTGACTTTTACAAATCCGGCGCGGCGGATTGCCGCAGATATGCGGACGCGGGTAAGGCACGGGTTTCTGCCGAACTTTGCGGGCATAATACCGAGTTCTCGGTATATGTCGGTTATTCTGATGTGCGGTGTTTTTTTTGCGGCGGCGAGTGCGGCGGATACGATGAGGTCGTCGGTGATGGTCATTATTCCCACCTCGTGTAAATAATGCCTAAACTCTCGAAGTTCTCACAGAATTTTGAGAATATATCTTGTTTGCGTGTGAGCAGTACAACCGCTGAGGGGAAACGTCCGGTTTGTTTGGTGTTTCCTGTTGTCGGGGATATGAAGGATATACGGCCTTTTACGGCACACCATGCGGGCGCATAGTCCGCCAATTTATGCCAATAGGTTGTTTCTGTTTTTGCGGGGATCAGTAGGATTGCGTTGGTTACATCCCGGTTGCGGAAGTGATAGATCATTTTGTCGATCCATTCCGGCAATTCTTCACCGTAAGGGGGGTTGAGAAAGATGTTTTCTGCGTTCCAGTTGTGGGCGAGGCCGTTGTCTGCGAGGCAGTAGTAGTTGCGGGCGGCTACGTTTGGTGATCCTATGGTGTTACAGCAGGGATCAAGGTCGGGCGTGCCGATTGTGGCGTAAACAGCGTCTAAAAGGTGTTTTGGGGTGTACCATTCCACATTTTCTTGTATTATCAGCGGGTCGCCGTTTATGTCGGTTTGCGTCATGGGCATACCTCCAAGTCGTGATCGGCTGCGTAGAGGTCGAGGGCCTCCTGCGCTTCTGCGGGCGTGTCAAACACCCTCATGTTGAGAGGGGGGAAACGGTAACAGAAGTCAGGGCGTGCGCTCTCTTCTTCGATGATGATATACTTCTTGTTGTGTCCTTCTTGTACGCGGACACGGTTTTTTTCGCGGCTGAGATATTCGGTCATGGTTACGATTGCCTGATGTCGAGTATGTGGCGGCTGGGGGATTTGATGAGTAGAAAAATCTGGTTCATGAGTGCTATACAGTGATCCCGCGTCCCTTCGGCGAGTATCCAAACTTCGGTGTCGGAGATGTCTCCCGCCTGCAATACGTAACAGTTGCGGTCTGTGTGATATCTGACGCCGATGGTTGCGGCGTGTGCGAGGTTGAAGAGGACGCTGGATATCTCGCCGGTTTCTGAGTTTGTGCATTCGATACAGAGATATTTCATGCCGCTGCCCCCCTGACAAGGATCAGTTTTCCTTCCCGCTCTTTTTGCCGGATGCGTGCGGCGTGGTTCGGGAACTCGTCTTTGTACCGGAGGTACGTACTTTCCGGCAGGAGGTAGGGATCGCCTGTTGTGCCGCTGCCGTGCAGGGTCATTTCCACTCACTACCGCGCGGGGTGCTGTGGTTTTCGCCGCATTGTCCGCAGGAATTGCCGGTGCGGGTGACTGTTCCGGGCACGAACTGCCAAGGTTTTGTTCCGGTTTTTGTCAGTTCTGTGGTACGGGTGGGGACGGGTTTTACAAAAGGGCCGGGTGTGGTGTCCGGGGCGAGGATAAACCAGTCTTCGGTTATGAGATCGGTCTGACTGGCGATCCACGGGACGAGCTGATCGTCTGCGGTCTTGATGTAGATGTAGGGCAGCGTCATTTTGTTGTGTGCGTCCGGGCACTGCATTGCAAGATACATCCCTTTGCCGTTCCAACCGGTACGGGTTACGCGGAATCCTGCTTTGAGGGCGACAAGCGCGGTGGAAAAACTACGGAGGTACGGATCGAGTGCTAATTCCTGCATATCAGATCATCCTCCTAAGGGCGACTTCTGTGGCGGCCTGCCTGCCGTCGGCGTCGATGATTTCTTCTGTTTTGGGTGTGAATACTGTTGTGCCTGCTTCCTGATACTGTTTGGTCGCGGTAATGGTGCAGGCGTTCTTTTCTGCGTCGATGATGTAACGGCTCATTCTTTATCCTCCTCGGTTCCGGGTGTCCAAGGGATGAGTGTCATACGGTGATCCCCGCTTCGAGTGCTTTTGTAATCAGGATACGTGCAGTCATTGCGGTACTGATGCCGCGTTGTTTGGCGAGTGTCTCAACCTGCGATGCCTGCGGATACGGTACGCGGACGCCAATTCTGAGAGCATTCGTCATACGGTGATCCCCGCTTCAAGTGCTTTTTCTACAAGTCTGCGTATAACGGAGGACGCAGAGCAATTCTTTTTTTCCGCAATTTCGACAATTAATCGCGCGGTTTTCTCGGTAAAGCGAGTATTAATACCGATGCTACAGGGTTCGTTTCCGATTGGCGGCCTTTTACGTCCGAAGTCTGGAGAGATGTCGCTGAGTGTTTTGATACCAGTTGGTGTCATACTATAGACATTAGTAAGACATCTATTTATATCTAACCAAATGATACCAAATGGTGCCTAATGTGTTAATATGGGTAAAGTTGGCAATATTGGATTATGTCACCCGAACAAAACCATGAGAGGAAATTTACTTGCCGATTGCCCGGGGAACTGATGGAGGAAATTGACAAATATTTAGAGGGTACAGGAATGCCCTTAATTGAGTTCATTCGCCGCGCTTGTCGTGAAAAGTTGAATCGTGAAGCAGGCGGGGCGGCTGAGGGTGTGCTCTCCAAAGAAGAGATCGAACAGCTGATCGATCAAAAAGTAAGAGAGATTTTTAAGGGGGGAGTGTGATGACTAATGCCGAAAGGGGATCGGAAAATTATTTTCCGCGAGGAGTTGTTGATAACAGAAGAGAACGTCAAACCACCGGTAAAAGAAATGTAGCAGTATGTCTTGGGTGTCTTAGAGCGTTGTATGAGAAAAATCGATGTGCTGTTGAAGATGATAAAAATGGGGTGTGGCGGGAATGTCATATCATCCCGGTTAAAGACGGTGGAGACAACACGTTAGAAAACTGTGGCATTCTTTGCATGAAATGTTATGCTGTTTTTTCAGATGAATCAAATGAAATTGACACGATTGAGAAATTAAGAGATTATAATAGGAAGGATTTCGAGAAGAGACTGAGGAAGGGAGTAATACCTCCAGAGATACCTCCGGGGAGTAAAAAGCCAATGCAGAAGTAGAATGTTAGAGGGGAAAAGTGAGGGAAGGTTTTTTTTCCCTCTTTCTGCGGTCAGTATTTTTTGTGAATATCGCCGATTGTTCCGAACGAGACGATATTCACTTCCTTTTTTTCCTTATCGATCTCATAAATTGCCGAGTAGGATCGCCCGATGTGTATGCGGTATCGGTTCTTGTATCCTTTCAGTTTTTCCTTATCCCCGCCGGTTCCGGGATAGGGGTTGATGGCAAGAAGGCTGAGAGTAGCAGAACATTGCAGATATTCCTCGTCGGAAAGATCGTTTAATGCCTTATCTGCTTTTTGATGAAGAAAGAGCTCAAACATTCCCTTTGCCTTTTGCTGCGGCGCGTCTTTCCATACTTTCACCCAGACTGATCCGGCATTCGGGATGTTCCTTCATCTCACGAGAACGCCGGTCAAGTTCTTCCTCGGTGATGTCGTCAATACACGGGATTGCCGCGCGTTGTTTCTTCTCCTCAAGCGCACTTACCGAGGCTGCAACTACATCCCCATATGTCTCATTCCCTTCGCGGAGGGCAACAATCCGCCGGTGAACATCGGCGGAGACGGTGACGGATTTTTTCTCCCTGTGCTCAATCGCCTGCATAGTAAATAATGCGGCGGATAGCATAAAAGAGTTTTTGGCAGGGGAAAAAAGGAGCGGATTATTTCCGCCGGTTTTGTTCAGGCAGTTGTCCGGTCTGCATTTTGACGCGGAGGACGCGGCGGATTTCTGCAATCAGTTCTTTTCTTGTCCATGTCATTTTCTTTGACATAGAAAGAAATAATTTTAAGGTTACGACTATCATTTTAATAAATTATAAATGTTTTTGTTATTCTCCTGCCTTTATGAACTCACGCATTGCCTCTATCTCCGCTCGCATCTTCATCATTTCGGCGGCAAGACTTGCGGTCGTGGCCTGCTGCTCGCGGAGTACATGAGCTGACTCTCCTTTCAGAATCGCATACTCCTCCGGTGCGAGGATAAATAAATGCGGCTCTGCGGCCTGATACGCTGATCTCAGTTGATCGGCTGCATAGCGTCGATAACTGCGGGAAAGTCCCTCATCGTGTCCGATCAGCTCGTTTACCACATTGATCGGGACGTACAGTTTCATTGTACTTTCGCACCATTTACGGAAACTGTGAAAACTGATCGTTGTCCGGCTGCTTTCCGTGTTCACCTCGTAGAGATTTGCCGCCTCGATTGCCCGCAGAAACTTTCTTCGTAGTGTATCATACGAAAAGGGAAAGATCAGATCATCATCCGCCTTCTTAGCAAGGCGTTTTAGGCAATACTGCGTTTTTAACATGGCGCGGTCAATATATGCATCCCGTACCTTCAACCACTCTGACAGGGACTTTTCCGCCTCTGATGAATAAAAATATGTGTGTGCTTTCCCGGCCTTCATCCTGTTTCGGGGGATGTGGATCGCGTTCGGCGCCCCGGGGCGGATGTCGGAAAACCGTGTGTTGAGAAGCTCATTGATCCGCATCCCGGACGAAGCAAGGATCAGGATCACCGTCTGCAAAAGAGTATCGGAGTGTGATAGAATGGATCGGATATTATCACGCGAAATTACCCGATCCTCGTGAACAGGGATAGCACGGGGGAGAATATTAGAAATAATGGCGGATTCCGCGGGACTGAAAACAATTCTGTTCCACCTTAACCAGTGAATTAGTGCATTAACCCTGTTTTTTATCGTGTTTGGCGTGAAATCAGTATACTTCACCAGATACACACAATAATCCCGCACCTGATCGAAATGATCCGTAGTCTCCCTAAGATACTGGATCGACACCCGATCAAGTTCTTCGCGGGTCTTTTGTACCGGGTTCAGATATTGAAAGAAGACGGCAAGACCATACAACGCGGCTTTTCGTGTATTGTCTGTTCTTTTAGTCTCGATATACTCGGAGACGGAATAATACGTATCCCCCATATATCAAGATAGATTTGATGAAAATATCACGTTGTCGCCTGCGTGACAATCATGGTTATGTTTCTTGATGTTGCTGGTATTTGTAACTGTTGTTGCGGAAAAAAATTATTCGAGGTATCCGGAGATTTCTCCGAGTATTTCGTCCATCAGCTGTTTTGCTTCGGCAGGGTCTTTGGATTCGGTGTACACCCGGACGAGCGGTTCCGTGCCGGAGGGCCGGATGAGTGCCCATGCCCCGCCGCGGGTGATGCGGATACCGTCGCGGGCGTCGATGGGGCAGTCGTTGAAGTATTCTTTCATGTGGGCGGTGATCTCTGCGGCACGGCTGGTCTTGCGTTTTTCCTGATACATGGTGAAGACGGGAAGTTCTGCGATGAGGGCGGAGAGCGGGACTGCCCGTTCGGCAACGAGGCTGAGCATGGTTGCGGCACTCATGCCGCCGTCACGGCAGAACTGATGTGCGGGATAGATGATACCGCCGTTTCCTTCACCACCGATAATGACCGGTTTTCCTTCTTTCATGAGGTTGCGCATGGTACGTGCGGCATAGATGCTGCCGACTACCGTATAGCTGGTGGTGCAGCCGTGACTGGCGGCGACCGCTTCCACAAGTCCTGAGGTACTGACCGGAGTTACGACGACACCTCCGGGATGCTTGCGGCAGAAGTAGGAGGTGACAAGACCGAGCGTGATGTTGCCGTCCATGAACCGTCCCTGTTCGTCAACGAAGATGGCGCGGTCTGCGTCGCCGTCATGGGCGACGCCGAACGCGGCACGGGTTTCGATGACTTTTGCGGAGAGGGGTGCGAGTCCTTCGGCGGTGGGTTCGGGCAGGCGTCCGGGGAAGGTTCCGTCGAAGGGTTCGTTGATAACGTGGACGGTTGCGCCGAGCCGCCGGAGGATTTCCGGGGGGGTTGCGGATGCAGGTCCGTTTCCGGGGGCGACGACGACGGTGAGACCGCGGCCGCAGTCTTTGGGGAACTGTGCAACGATTGCACTGATATAGAGTTCACGGGCTTCCGGTTCGGATGCTGCGCTGCCGAGTTTGTTCCAGGGGGCGGTGACAAACTTCTGGTGAATCATGGTCTGCTCAAGCTGAATGGTTCGTTCGTCACCCATTTCAGTGCCGTCTGCTTCGATGATTTTGATGCCGTTGTACTCGGGCGGGTTATGGGATGCGGTTATCATGACACCGCCGTCGAGGTGGTGGTCGAGTACGAGGTACTGGAGGCAGGGGGTGGGGACAATGTCGAAGTCGATGACGTTGCAGCCGCAGGAAAGGAGACCGGCACGGACGGCGGCGGCGAGGGCGGGGCCGGAGGTGCGGGTGTCACGGCCGAGACCGACGGTTTTTCCGGGGCCGAGCATGGTTGCGAATGCTTCTGCTATTTCCAGGGCGAGTTTCGGCGTCATGTCGATGCCGGTTACGCCGCGGACACCGTTGGTGCCGAAGTACTGTTTTTCAAGTTTTGTGAGTTCCATAACCAATGTTTCCGTGAAAGTAGTATTGGCGGGACGGGTGATTATAAATGTCGATAAAAGAGGATGGGGTTTATTCGTCGTCGTCGCTGTCTTCTTCATCGCCGTCGTCTTCGGTCCCGGATCCTTTGCGGGTGTTGAGGAGGACGTTTGCGGACTCGCCGAGTTTTCGCATGATCTCGGTGATTTTGTCTTCGATGTCGAGTTCGTCGTCGATGGCAAGTGAGGTTCCTTCGATCTCTAAGAGGAAACGGGCGATCTCGCTGGATTCAAAGAGGATGTCGTCGAGTTCATCGAGGGTGAAGAATCCGCACATGGCTCCGTAGAAGAAGGTGGCGCCGGATTTTCTGACCTTTCGTTTGAATGCGTTCCGCGCCTGGTTGACGGCCTGCGGGCTGTAGGGTTCTTCCATGAAGGGGACGAGTTCGGGGAGGTGCTGGCCGATGAAGGTCATCTCTGCGCCGTAGGGGGTTTTGAAGTCGGAACAGAGCCGGGCGATTGCCCATTCACGGGCGGTGATGTAGGTGCGTTTGCGCAGGAATACGTTGACTTTGCGGTAGGTTGCGCCGTCAACTTTTTTGAATTTCTGGTATTTGTTGATCTCTTCAGTCCGGTCGTCTTCGTCAGGAGTCAGCGGGTACGGGTCAGAGTCCATTGTGTTTGTATTGGGAGTTTATTGGTATTGAGGGTTTGGGGGGATGATTTCTGTCCAGATTTTTGTATAGCATCATGTGGTTTATTCCATGTGTTCGTACGGTTTTTCTCCTGTAGGGTTGCGGGCAAAAAACATTTCCGCCGTTTGGGGCAAAGCCCAAAACGGGTTAGGCACGCGGATGGGATGCGAAAAAAATCATCCCTTCCGATCACACATATCAGCATAAAAAAATTCTTTGGCTTTGTTCCAAACGTCTAAACCCGGTTAAGCGTGTCCAATCGAAGGAGGATTGGATTCTTCGGGATACGGGTATCTTTTGGTTGTGCTGAGGAACCAAAGCCCTGCTTTCCTCCCCCAAAAATGTTACAGCCCGCGTTCCGACAAAATCTTTGTAAATTTTTTCTCCGATAAAATCTCGTTTGTAACAAACTCTCCGTCATAAAACAGGCTGTAGGTGGTGGACGGTGCCGGAGCGTTCTGTGCCTCGGCAGCCGAGGTAAAGAGAACCGATCGGAACGCAACGTTCCGTTCCCGTGCGATCTTTTCGATCAGCGGCACATATTTTGCTGTGAACGGACACTGATGACTGTAGTACAGCACAAAGCCCTGTTCCTCCGTATGCGACTGTTTTGCCTGCGCCGCAAACTGCGGTTTTGGCGCGGACGCATCGAACGGCAGATAATACAGTACGTAATACGGGTTGGCGGTGTCTGCCGCTGAAAACCCTGCATGCCGGAGAAATTTCGGGTCTGCGAGGAAGGGCCGTTTCTTATCGCTTGCGAGTATCACCAGGCCGCGTTTTCCTTTCTCTTTGCTGTCCGCAATACATGCTGTCAGCAGTTGGGTTGCGTAGCCGTGGCCTGCGTACTGCCCGGCGACCCACAGGCAGTTGATGTACATATAGCCGTCTGCGGTAACCGGTGCCCAGGCATACTCCGCCGGAATATACTCGATAAAACATTTTCCGCGAACGTTTCCTTTCAGAAACACCAGCCCTTCATCCAGCCGGTCAGAAAGCCAGCGCTTCTTTGCCGCAACCTGGCAGTCGGTATTGTTTGAAATCGCGCAGCAGATGTGTTCAGCTGCCAGATTCTCTTTTGTTAGTCTCAGAAGATCCATATGCGCATCAGAGTATCAGCCTCAGTACGGCATAACTCTGCCGAACCCGGCTTGAAACCTCCCGAAAAACCGACCTTCATAGACGGCGTTTGAGCCGACTTCTCCGGGGTGCCGGGGTAATTCATCCTACCTGCGATCATGGTCTGCAAACTCTCGGTTTTTTCATGATCTCATGTCCCTTCCCGAAACGTGTCACGGATGGGTGTCTCCTTCTGCGGGCTGATACTTCATTCTCATAAATCCCGTCGTTTAGAGGTATTTTCTGATTTAAACTCGTTATATTGGGTTTTACCAACCCTCCAAAACCCCCAAAATATTGCGCATAATGTCTATTATGCGCAAACCTTATCTCCCCTGACCGCAAACAACCTGATCACGTGAATGTGTATGGCCCCGCCGAAACGAACCTTCCAGATCTGGATACCCCGCTACCTCAGCAGCATCGAGACAAAAAACTACTCGGAAAATACCATTGAAGCATACGGCAGAATCCTCAAACTCTTTGCCCGGTACAAAACCTATCTTGCCGAACACGATGGGGATACTCCGGAGAATACCGGGCTCCTTGCCGGTCTTAGTATGGGCGCGGATGTGGATGCGGATGCCTATGAGATCAGTGATTTTTTCACCATGATCCGCAATGAGCGCCATCTTAAACCGGCAAGTCTGCATCAGTACGACTCCGCTCTCAGCTCCTTTTACCGGCATCTGATTGCCCAGAATGTGGTTGAGGCAAACCCAATGAACCGTGTTGAACGGCCAAAGATCAAAGACCGCGAACTCAAGTATCTCCGGCATAAAGAGGTCATGGCCTTCATTGCATCTCTGGAACATCCGCGTGACGCCCTTCTCATCAGAACCATTTATGCGACCGGTATGCGTGTCTCCGAGCTCTGCGGTCTCTGTGCTGAACACATCAGTTTCGAGGAACAGACCATCCGCGTCCGGGGAAAAGGCGGAAAAATCCGCATCGTCTTCTGTGATCCGGACACGCTTTCCATGATACGGGAGCATCTCGACGGCCGGACCGAAGGTCCGGTCTTTCTCGGCAACCGGGGGCATGCCATCTCGCCCCGGACAGTGCAGCATATCTTCAATCTCTATGCCCCGCCGGGCATTACGCCGCATAAAATCCGGCACAGTTATGCAAGTGAGCTCTACAAACGCTCACACAATCTCCGGGTTGTGCAGGAAAATCTCGGCCATAACTCCATTCAGACCACGGAAATTTACATCCATACTGATCTTGACGAACGCAGAAGAGCGTATCAGGAGTACTTCCCGCTGGCAGCCGGCGGGGAGTGATCTCTTCTTTTTTCAGTCGAACCTCCTCTTTCATACATGGAATAAACCAAATGATGCTATATGATATTTTGATCCCGATCAGAAAGGAGATATCCGGTCACCGCAATACACAACAGCATGGAATTCTCTTCAGTGCTTCTTACCGCTGCGGAGCTCATGGCAGTTTCTGCCCGGACTGCTCCTAAGTCCAAAGGTTCTGATGTGATTGAGATCGCCATTCTCGGTCCCGATCAGCTCGAATCGCTTGCTGTGGAAATGGAGGAGATCTCAGCTTTGACCGGTATGAAATTCTATCTGCGTGATGCCGGAAACATCCGGCAGAGCGGGGCATGTCTGCTGATTGGTGCGGATGGCATGTCCACCCTCGGTCTCAACTGCGGTGCGTGCGGTCATGCGACCTGTGCCGAGATGAAGGCCTCTGTGGATATTGCTCCTGTGGATTCCCTCTACAAAGGCCCGGTCTGTGCTCTCCGGTCAACCGATCTCGGGATTGCGGTCGGGTCTGCGGTGAAGACGGCGTCTACGCTGAATATTGACAACCGGGTTATGTTCTCCGCCGGGACTGCGGCTCTGGCTCTCGGTCTTCTGCCGCATTCGACGATTGCGTTCGGGATTCCGTTGTCGGTCACGGGGAAAAGTCCGTATTTTGATCGGTGACTTCGTCTAAGAGAAAAAAGATGAGGGATGTTCATCTCATTTGAGATGCATCATCCTTACTGATCACTGTGTCATACAGCCCAATCTTTTCTTCGTATCTATGTCGGATAATTCCAGAGTAGGAGAGACTTGTATCCTCATATCGTTTGAATTTGTACACTGCATCGTTCATTAATGCACTATTAAAGAGATCCAGACTTACCAGAAGTTCAAAATCCGGGATGGTTAATCCGGTCACTTTTTTAAAAAGGTCAGGCTCGATCTGTGAGATAACATCACGCAATGCCAGTTCCCGGTAGTCTGTCAGATACATGAATACCGGAATCCGTGTGGCAAATTTGATAAGTTTTTCTTGAATCTGTTTTCGTAAATTCTTGATTTCCCTCTCTTCTTCCGTGAGTTCCTTCTTGGTTTTTTCAGATTTCTCCATGTTGTTTGCTTCTTGTTTTGCTTTTTTGAGGCTTTCAGATTTGTTAATGATCGTTTCAATATCTGTGTTGAGGCTTCTGAATCCTTCAATACTCATTAGGGCCGCCAATGCTGCTTCATTGTGAAGAAGGCGTTCCAACGTGGTATTGTCTACATTGACCAGGAGGGCACTTTCCCATCTTCGTGCAAGGAGTGTGGCTGTTGTTCCGCTCATTGCTAAATCGAGAACTCCTCCTGCATCAATTTCTTTCATGGGGCTTCCATCATAAGCGTAGATGGGGAGGAAATGGATAAATTCGGCGACTTTTTTCTCCGGATTCGATTCATCGATGTTGAGGCGGCAGCTGTAGTCTGCGATCTGGCGGAATGCTCGTTCCGGTGCAAAGTCGAAGACATAGCATTCTTGTTTGAGAATTTCCTGTTTGTTTGGGAACATGCCGTCGGGATTGTAAATTACCCAGGGAGATTGGACCCGAAATGCTGCTTGGAAGTAGGTTTCCGGGCTGGAAAGATTACGCAGCATGAAGATGCCTGTCCAGGGTTTAATTGTTATTCCAGTTGTGAGTTTTCCGCAGGTGAGTGTTATCGTTTTTGTTTCCAACGGATTTTCCATGGATTTTCTGACAGGTGAAAGGGCTTTTACACCAATGCCTGCTTTGGTTCCTGCTGCAACGTTGATGGTGTAATCATGATAAAATCTGTTGTGACGCTGTTTTAGAAGATTTCTCATTGCATAACAGGAGGAAACTGAGGGAAGAAACCAGATGGTGTGCGTTAGGATGTTGAGAAAACGTACATCTGCATAGGGTAATGGGGGTTTTTGAGAGCCGAGTTTGAGGTTATCTATGGTTGAGGGAAGATACTCTCCCCGAATGAGGTCTAGCCATTTCTGGACTTCGTCTTCATAGATGAAGCGTGCGGTATCTTCTTCTCCTTCTGTTGAAAAGAATACGTTTAGGTCAAACTCGTTGAATTCTCCCTGTAGTGCGATTTTGCGGATTTCTTCAGGTAATTGATAGGTCATTAAGACCATTTTCGGAAGTGCTGCATAGGGATTGTCGGCGCCGTTCCATTCTTCTTTTGCTTTTTGTTCATCCGAATATGTCCAGTTGTAAATCTGTTCTTCGATGAACTCTCCATTAGTTAATGCCCGAAACGGGGTTCCGGAGAGATAGAGGTAGTAATGTGTTTTGATGGGGAGGAGTTCTTCATCGAAGTAGTCCACTCCTTCACCAATCGCATACTTTTCTTCTCCTTTACTTTCGGATGCAAACAGATCCTGTGCTGTTTCCCGCCATGCTCCATAGTGGTATTCATCGAGGATGACCAGGTCCCATTCGATGGTGTGTACCCATGCATTTTTTGGTTTTATGCCGCCAAGTTCATTTTTCCCAAGATAATCCTGGAATGATCCAAAACATACTAGGGGTTTGTCTTTGTCCGCTTCTTCATAGGTTAGATCGGTTCGGGAGATGAACTGCCATCCGGCGAAATCAACATGTCGCAGAAGGTCATCTTTCCATGCGGATTGGACTGCGGGTTTGAAGGTGAGTACGAGAACACGGGTGAATTTCATGCGTTGTGCAAGCTGGTAGGCAGTGAATGTTTTGCCAAACCGCATTTTGGCATTCCATAAAAATTTGGGAGTCTTATCGGGATTTTCCAGTTTATACTCTGTATAATACTGGATGGTTTTTTGAATTGCCAGTTCCTGTTCCGGGCGCAGGGGGAAGTTGAGGTCACGGGTGGTTTCAAATTCTTTTCCTTCTTTTATGGCTAACCATGCACTGCGAACCTGTTTGACTTCACATTTGAACCATTCACTGTCTTTGTATCGGGATATTCCCTGTACGGTTTTAAGATGGTGATGGACATCGTAATCCATGAATGTTGATCCGTCATTGCGGATTGCGGGCTCTTCAAAGACAATGGTGTAGGGATGTTCTTCCGGTCTGTTGATGGGGTATTGCTGGGAGACACGTTTCCTCACGTCCACTGTGGTGTAGCCGATTTTCAGCCATCCGGGATATTTGCTGTCACTGTACGCATAGATGGAGGGATTCCGTTCCGGTCGGATGGGAAAGGTCGCATTCGCCATTGTTATGCAGTCTCCATGGGTTTAATCATCGATTCAATGAAAGCAATTTCTTCTTCTGTTAATCCATATTTGATATAGAGTTCTTCATCAGTCCAAGGTTTTGAGAAGTCTTGTTGTGGAACAAACTTGTAAACTCCTCTTGCTGCATTTTGGGAATTTTTCTTTTGTAAAACCAAAAATCTAAAGAATTTTGTTGAAATATATGATATTACATTTTCACATTCTGATTCATTTGAAAATGGACCAATAACTAGATAACTTTCGTTACATACAGTATTAGGAGCACCATAAAACGGTTTGGGTAAAATGGGGTGGGGGAAAGTATCACTGCCACTTCCTGCTTTTGCAATGTACACTTTATGCCAAGAAATCATTTCTTTCCCTCGGCATATCATATCTAGGGGGACATATGCTGTGGTTCCTCGTATCTCTCTATTGTTGCCACTGACGTATATTTTCAAATCACTTTCGCTTTTCTTTTCCTTATTGCCCTTAAATGTATTTGTCAGGCCAAATGGCAATCTGCTACTTATGATTTGTTCCATTGATGGTGATTTTACCTTATTTACTTTGTGCAGAATTCCAATCGCTTCGTTATATCGGATAAAGGTGTCACAATCTGGTTCAAGCAATGGTCTCTCCACAGGTCCGGAAACAACTCCTTCATTATGGGAATAAACTTTACACAAACCCCTATTTTCTCTATCCCAAAGGAAGTAAGAAATGCCTCCTTTAATTTGGACACCACTGAAACAGTCAGTAGCTTCAGGGTAGTCATGAAGTACTCGAATGCGATCATCATGGAGCATTTCATCACGGAATTCGTCCAATCCTTTTCCCCCAGTAAACCATCTTGAAGGAATAATCATTGTTAAATAACGAGGCTTCAGCTTTTTTGCTTGTTGTACAAATAACTGATAGATTGGTTTTGCACTCGCTCCATTTCCTCCACCATCGATTAATTGATATGGGGGATTACTCACGATCACGTCAAACTTCATTTGAAAGATTTCCTCTGGTGTTTTTGTGTGGATAAACTGATAGGCATATGATTCAAGCTCCTCTCCTCTCTCATACATCTTCTTGGGCGCTCCACAGAAGATGCATTTACCATTTTTCCACGTATGTTCTGTTCTCTCCAGTTTGATATTCCCGTCCTCTCCCTCAAAACAGGTACAGATGGAATACTGTCCGTTTGCAATCTTGGAACAGTACAGTGAACGGCGGGAGATCAATGCCGTCAGTTCGGTAATGGCAATGCCAAATATCTGATTTTTACAGATGTGGTTAACCCGTTCCTGTAAATCCGGAATCTCCTCTTCCAGTCCCACAAGCAGACGTGCCGCAATCTCACGGAGAAACACTCCGGTTTTTGTTGCCGGATCTAAAAATGTGGTCGTTTTATCATGCCAGATTTCTTCAGGGAGCAGATCGAGAATCTGATTTGCCAGTTTCGGTGGTGTGAATATCTCGTCATTGCTCAGGTTTGCAATACATGTTAGAACATCCGGGTTGTAACTTTTCACGGCTGTGCTCTCTTCACTCATAGGTGACCACTCCGGCAAAATCGGTCAGTGGAAACTCGGCAACGGGTGCAGGAATAAACGCCTGGCTTTCCCTATCATACTTGGCTTTCTCTGCAAAACAGGCAAGAGAGGTTTGTTTATTGTGCCCTGCCAAAATTTCATCGAATGCAAAGTCACGCCGTTTCACCTGCGTATCTGAAACAATTGCCCACTCTGAAAATACAATCGGCTCTCCGGCATTTGTTTTCAGTGTTAGCGCATCACCGCAGAGAATATTCTTCTGTAAAAGAAACCTGATCGCATCTCTGAATGTTTCCTGACAATTCTCCCCAAACAATTTGGAATACTCACAATCAAACCTCTCAAAAAGCCGTGCACGGCATTCCATAACATTATCCTCCAGAATGTCTATCCCATAGAGGCTGGATACTGCGATGAAAGCATACTTCTCATAATCACTTTGATTTTTCCGGTACCTTCTCAGGACAACTTTCAGTTTCCGGCAGAGAATTTCAATCAGAAAATTTCCGGTACCACAGGCAGGCTCAAGAAACCGTGAATCAATTCTTTCCGTCTCCTGAAGAACTAAATCCAGCATGGCATTCACCTCCCGCTCTGAGGTGAATACCTCTCCATGCTGCTCAACGCGACTCCGTGATCTGATCTGTCCGTCTGCTATCATTGATCGCCCCTCTCCTTTTGTATTTTATTTTATTTCTATTAATGATAATATCTTTCACCGTCATTTTTCTAGTTTTTAAACATGGCTATTTTAAACATTTTATGTTGTTTTTATTTCATTGAATTTTATTATATTTGTAATTATTTTGTTATTTTACACAGAATAATTATCAAGTTACGACACATACCTTAGAAATGACAAAAGACCTCAAAAAGGAAAAACCCAAAGGAACAAGCATACGTCTTCCCAATGATATCCTTTCCAAAGTAGAACAAATTCAACTACGGGAACGCACTGATCGAACGAGTGTCATCGTAAAAGCTGTTGAATACTGGGTGAGCGTCGACGGCAAAGCAACCTCTGACGGCGAATTTTTACAACGTCTGGATCAGATGGACACACGTATTGTAGAACTCACCTCTCTGGTGAAAGACTCTGAGGCTGAAATCATCCAGCTTCGTCAGACCATTGAAGACCTGAAAACACTCTCCATGAAACAAAACACCACCATTGACTTTCTCGTCGAAAAAATTCTTAACCGGAAATAACCTAACGTATCGTGTCCCTCTCCTTCCTTATTCTAAAAATAAAAAAATATCTCCAGTCCTCTTTTTCACTCCGCGTAATGACTCTGCATGAAAATACCACTGCTCCCACCCAACCCGAAACCATTATAATACCTCACGCATCACCTAACCTCGGTATAACCTATGACCATCATGAAGATTCGGGGTGGAGATCTCGATCTCGTCGAGTATGAGTTCAGCTCATTTTACCCGGGCGAATGCCTGCACACCGCAGACATCACCCTCGCCCATGAACCCTGCCCGACAGGAGACACCATAATAGCCCGTGCCCCCGCACGCATCCACCTCTCCGTACTTGACATGAACCGGTTCAGCCCCGGCACCCCCGGCGGCGGCGGACTCGGCTTTGCCATCCAGATCTACTGCGAAGCAGCCGTCTCCTGCACAGACCGTGACATCATCATCGACTCGCCCCGCAAACTTCTTATCGAACACCTCGCCGCCGCCTTCAAAGCAGTCACCGGCTACACCGGCGGCTTTCGCATCAAAGCCGAAGACCACGGCCGCGAACACGTAGGCCTCGGCTCAACCTGCACCATTGCAACCGCCGTCGTCACCGCCATGAACGAAGCAACCGGCTGCCCCTTAAGCGCCGAAGACGTTCGTATGGTCATCGGCCACAACTACGTCGAAGAAACCGACGAAGAAGGCAAAGTCGCATTCGGCTTCGAAACCGGCGTAGGATCCGCCGCCAGCATCTTCGGCGGCATGACCTTCGTCGGCGACCGGCTTACCCGCATCTACAGCCACCCCTTCGCCGAAGGAAAAAACGTCTTCATCGTCATCCCCAGAATTCACGCCGAAGACGACAACGCCGGCCTCGAAGAGTTCACCCTCCTCATGAACCGCGCCCGAACCCTCGACTACCGCGACCGTGAACTCAAAGCCTACCTCCTCATGATGGACATGATCCCCTCCCTCGCCCGGGGCAACCTCAAACGCATGGGCGACACCATGTGGGAGATCGAATTCCGCGGCTCAAAACGTGCCGAAGTCCAGCATCACACCTTCATCCTCTACAGCCACATGAACGCCCTGCGGCATGCAGGCCTCGAGTTCGTGGCCATGAGCTCGGTCGGCCCCTCCATCTGCATCGTCACCGAAAAATCGGCTGCCGAAGTGCAGCCGGTTCTTGCCCCGCTGGGTCTTGAAATCGCCGTCGAAACAAAAGTGGACAACACCGGAATCGTTGTCACCCGGACCTGATTTCCATGGCGTTCCTCTCCGCATGCAAACAGATGCTCCCGTATCTGGCCGTCTGCGGAGCCGCCTTTTACGGCCTTCCCCTTCTTGGGGAAGACACCGGCTATTTTATTGTCCTTCTCCTTATCATCCTGCCGCTGCTCTGCCTTACCGCCGGAATACTCTACGGCTACTTCTCCGGATTTCATCCGGCCTTGCCGCTGTTCGTAACCCTGCTCTTTCTGCCGACCGTATATCTCTACTACAACACCACCGCTCTCGCCTACGCATGTGCATTTCTCTTCATCACCTTCGTCGGCAACGGCGCCGGATGGTTTGCCGGACAATCGCGGCATTAATCATTTCCAAAAACCAATAGATTTCCATGCACTGTATTGTTACCGGCGGTGCCGGATTTATCGGCTCGCATCTCGTGGACCTCCTCCTCTCCCGGGGCGACTCAGTCACGGTTATCGACTCCATGGTCGCCGGCCGGATGATGAACCTCGAACACAATATCGGCGCTCTCGCATCCTTCCGGCACGCCGACCTCCTCGACGACGGCTGGCAGGACCTCTTTGCCGGAGCCGACCGCGTCTATCACATCGCCGCCGACCCGGACGTCCGCGGATCCGCCCGGAAATCATTTGAAGTGTACCAGAATAACGTGACCGCAACCGTTCGTGTCCTGGAAGCCATGAAAGAACACGGCGTCAAAGAGATCGTCTTCACCTCCACCTCTACCGTCTACGGCGAAGCAGCCGTCATCCCGACGCCGGAGAATTACGCCCCCATGGTGCCCATCTCCATCTACGGCGCAAGCAAACTCGCCTGCGAAGCCATGATCTCAGCGTATGCAGCAACCTACGGCATGAAAGCCTGGGTGTACCGGTTTGCAAACATTATCGGTTCCCGGAGCACCCACGGAGTGATTTATGATTTCGTGCAGAAGCTCCGGAAAGATCCCACACAGTTGGAAATCCTCGGTGACGGCCGGCAGAGCAAATCCTATCTGGCAGTGGAAAACTGCGTCGCAGCAATGGTCTACGCCCCAACCGTCTCGGACGGGACGTTTAATGTGTTTAATATCGGATCTGAAGACTGGGTGAGTGTCAGGCGGATTGCCGAACTCATCGTCGAAGAAATGGATCTGAAAAACGTCTCCTTCCACTTTACCGGCGGCGACCGCGGCTGGGTAGGCGACGTCCCCATGATGCGGCTTTCGGTGGAGAAGCTCAAGGCAACCGGATGGGAACCGGGCATCACCTCCGAAGAGAGTGTGCGGCGGGCAATCCGTGCAACCCTGGATGAATAAAAGATAAAATATTTTTTTCCCTTATTTCTGTGACGAACTCCGCTCCGCCCGCTTCTTCATCACCTGCAGCACGGCAAGGATTGCTGCGCCGAACAGACAGAAACCAAGGTGGAACGTCTCCCAGTTCATCGCCGGCAGAGGATCGGACAGCGTGGTAGACCCCAGAACAATTGCGTACAGCGACCCAATCAAAAGACCGACACAGAGATAGATCGTCTGCGACCGGTAACGAGCAAAACAGTGGCGGATCACCTTCGCACTGATGGCAAGCCCTGCGATCATGCCGAGACCGAACGCAATCAGCATGGGAATGTACGCAAACTCCCGGTGCAGCACCGCAGAGACCGCCGAGATGAGCGGAACGTAGAGGCCCATGATTAAAAGAAGCGTCGACCCGGAGATGCCGGGAAGCACGAGGGCTGAGACCGCGATGATTGCCGCAACGAAGAGGAACACCGCAAGACCAAGTGACCCGTCCGCCAGATCAATGCCGCTTCCGCCGCCGACTACCGGACTCAGGGACATCAGAACCGGCACGACCGCAATACCGACCGCCGTAATGATGAGATGCAGGTAATGCCCTTTGAGGTACTCCTTCTCCTCCAGAATTACAATCGGCACCGCAGCAAGCGTCAGCCCGATAAAGACCGAACTAATCTCATAAATATAGGTATGAAACAGCGTCGAGAGGATGAGAACACAGACCAGGAACCCTCCTACCCATCCGCATCCGAGCTTGAACAGGAAGGGAAATGCAGCTTTGCGTTCCGCATTCGTTCCGAGCAGGAAACAATGCACCGAGCTGATGAACTTTTCATAAAAGCCGAGAAGAAACGCAATCGTTCCGCCGGAAACTCCCGGCACACTGTCGGCAACCGCCATGGATATTCCGCGGAGGATATCGGTTATATGTTGTACTATTCTGTGCATGGGAGTTCCTGTTGTTGTCTGTAGTATCGGGCGGCAGAGGTAATTAAGGATGAGGAAAAATTTTCCCGGTCTCTGATAAATCCCTTTATCTCATCTACCGGCCCATACTATTACGGCAAAATATGAAATATCTTCTGATTCTTGGAGACGGTATGGCGGACGAACCGATTCCGGAGCTTGGCGGCAAAACTCCGCTTGAGGTTGCAAAGAAACCGAACATGGACCGCATCGCCCGCGAAGGAAGATGCGGCATGATGCGGACGGTTCCCGATTCCCAGGAACCCGGGTCGGATGTGGCCAACATGTCGATTCTGGGATACGATCCGGACAAATACTATACCAGTCGCGGTGCTCTGGAAGCGGTCAGCATGGGTGTTCCTTTCGGTCCGGCAGACCTTGCCTACCGCTGCAACTTTGTGACCATTGAAAACGGGAAAATGAAGGACTTTGCCGCAGGTCACATATCCAGTGAGGAAGGCAGACAGTTGTTTGCATCGTTACAGGAACGCCTCAAAGATTTCGGCGTGAAGCTGTATCCGGGTGTTTCCTACCGCAATGTGCTGATGCTCCCCAACGGCAAAGGGTCCGTGACCAAGGCTCCGCATGATATTGTGGGCGAGCTGATCGATCCGTATCTGCCGACCGGCGATGATGCAGCCGAGCTGCACCGGTATATGGTCATCTCCTACGATGTGTTTGCCAATCATCCGGTCAACAAGGCCCGGATAGCCGCAGGGAAAAACCCGGCAAACATGATCTGGCCGTGGAGCGGCGGGGCCAAACCGGCAATGCCCGCGTTTTCCGAGATGTTCGGCAAAAAAGGTGCGGTCATCTCCGCAGTAGATCTTCTCTTCGGTATCGCACGCTGTGCGGGAATGGATGTGGTGAAGGTTCCGGGTGCAACCGGCTATCTGGACACGGACTATCTGGGCAAGGCAAAGGCTGCGGTTGAGACGCTGAAGGGCGATGCGGACTTTGTGTACATGCATGTCGAGGCGACCGACGAGGCGGGACATCTCGGTTCGGTTGAGGAGAAGATTAAGGCAATCGAGCGGCTGGACGAGGCGGTCGGCTATATTCTGGATCACTTCGACGGCTGTGTGATGCTGATGCCGGATCATCCGACACCGATTGCAAAAAAGACCCATACCCGTGACCCCGTGCCGTTTGCGGTCCTTGGTCTTGAGGGGAAGGATGCGGTTTCGGTGTACACGGAGAAGGAGATCGCAGAAAAGGGATCGTACGGCATGGTTCGATCAGTGGATCTGCTGAAGATGATCTTTGCAGAGAACTAATTTTTCTCTTTTTTTCCATACCTGTCTGATTTTTCCGGCTGCGTCTGTTTTGCATCCGGTGTTTTTCCCGTATCATCATTGGGTACGGATTACTTTTATCCGGCATTATGTCCCATAGAAAAGGTACGTATGTATGAGGGAACAGAAGTGGGGATGAACAGCTGGATTATTTTCGGCATTGTTATCATTGGATGTCTTATCCTGATTGCGGTCATCTCCCGCATCGAAAAGAAGTACAACAAGCGGTTCGTCAGTTCGCGTCAGGAGATCATTCTGGAGAATGCAGGCGAGCGGGCACAGGAGGTCTTCGCCGAGGAAAAACCGCCGGAGTTCGTGGTCGGCCAGGTGTATCAGATGGAGGACGGTACGCTTGCGAAGTATGCCGCTGATGGAAAGTTCTACAAAATAAAGGTAAAGTGAGGGTCAGGATGAAAAAGGTGAAGATAACCGTACTGAAAACAACGTTTGACGAGGAGCTTGCCCGCGAGTACGGCGTTCCGGGACTTGGTGCCTGCCCCATGCTGAAGGCCGGACAGGTATTTTATGCCGACTATGCAAAACCCGCAGGGTTCTGCGATGAAGCATGGAAAGCGATGTATCAGTATGTTTTTGCTCTCGCTCACGGTGCGGAAAAGGATCTTTTCTACTACGGCGACTGGATACGAACGCCGGGTGTTGCCATATGCAGCTGTAATGATGGTCTCCGGCCGGTCATCTTCAAGCTTGAGGCAACCGATGAGGTGTCGCAGATCGACTACGAACCGGTTCGCTAACCTTTTTTTTCAAAAAAAATTTTCAGGAATGGGTTCCTGAGACCGACCATTTCCCGTCCGCAGTAACCGCCGCAAGGCAGACTACTGTTCCTCCGGCCTTCGGATTTTTCAGCAGATAGCGAAAGTCCGTGACTCCCGCCGGAATCACTACATCACCCGCAACCGTTCCGTCCGCTTCATAGAACACCACGGCTGCCGGATTTTTGCCGGTGTTTGACATCGTCAGCATCTGATCTCCGGTGATCGCATAATACGGCGTCACTTCATCGCCCGTTCCGGAGATGGAGGTAAACGGCGCAGGGTTCATGGGAAGCGGCTGGGTGACCTCAAAACCCCAGTCTCCGGCGGTGTTTACGTTCAGGGTATAGGAACCGGCAACCGTCACCGGATAGACGATCTGTGTCTTGGCCGGCCCCGTATCCGAGTCCAGCGTTCCTGCCGCCAGTCCGTTCGCATACAGCGTTGCCGCGATCTGGTCAGACCCAAGGTAGTATCCGTTAAAGACGGCTACCCCTTTTTCCAGTGTAAACGGTGCGGATGTCATCGAGTTTGACCCGCTGATGAACATAATCCCGTTCGACCGGTAGTCATTGAAGGAGGCAAGACTCACCTCGTACGGGCCGTCCACGATCAAAGCCCACGTGCCCGACGCAATCACGTCAAACGTATAGTATCCGGCTTCTTCAATCGCAAAAGCGGTCTTTCCTTCATACGCGTTCAGTTCGTTGAAGAGCATGTCCTGATGTTTCCCGTTCTTGGAAAGCCACACCACAAAGTTCCCGGACCCGTAGTTCTTTGCCGTCACCACAGACACCCCTTTGTCCAGCCAGATCTCCCAGGACTCGGTTGTCCCGGACCCGTCTATCTGGTGCATGGGCATCTGGGTTCGTTCGGGCTTCGGGGTTGTTGTGGGGACCGGAGTTGCCGCGGTTGTCTGCGGGCTTGGGTGAATCGTTTCCGCAGGAGTCGGGGTGGGCGTTGGTGTTGTATCCGTTCCCGGCTGATATTGAATGCATCCCGCTGCAAGAACGAGTGCCGCAATCACCAGCAGCAGGGAGGATAGCAGGAAGAGTTTTCGCATACGGTATCTTTCGACGGCGGATGTGATAATGTTTCGGGATGGGAAAAAAGTATGCGAAAAAAATCAGGGGCTCTGGTTCTGAAACATCACCGCAAACCGGGTTACCAGGGCGGCGAGGATGAAATAGCCGAGAATTACATGTACCAGCGCGAAAAACATCGTGTAGTAACTAATGTTTTTCGTCGCAATATCGGTGATGCTGAAAAGAATCATGGTCGTCTGCATCACGCCCATTACCGGCCCGGTCGTATTTGCCAGCAGGGGTGTCGGTTCCATCCCAGTTGGAGTTATCATCGGCAGAACCGGTATGAGATAGAGATAGACAAAGGTAAAGATCCCATTCAGCAGGATAAATGCTCCGACAATCGGCCAGGTTTTGCTGCCGTAGTCGGAGATCATCCAGAACAGTCTGACCGGCAGATTCACAAACACCGATTCAAACATCTGCACGATGCTTTCCAGTACCGCCTTTCCCGGATGCTCGGCGACGCGGTTCTTCCATGCGGCAATCCCTGCTGCGGCGGTTGCGGATACTGCCTGTATCTTTTGTGCGACGGATGCACCCTCCGCAACATACGGCTGGCGGATTCGCGGAGGTTCGGGTTCTTCCGGAACACCTGCCATCCGTTCAAAAAACCGGAGAATCTTCTTCTCTGCATACCATTCCTCCCACCGTATCTTGCGGATGTTGCGCAGAAGCCGCGAGTGCAGTTTCGGGTCTACCCGCGAACCGGACAGCCCGACACCGGTAAAGTCTGTATTGCTGTCAATTGCACAGTTTGCAATCACCGTCCGGCCGTCCACGCTTGCCAGATAACAGGTTGTCCCAAACAGCGTGGCGTTGCGGAACTTTGCTCCTTCCAGATATGCTTCGGAGAGATCGGCGCCGGTCAGATCGGCACCGGATAAATCCGCTTCCTTTAAATCCGCTTCCCGGAGATTGGCCTCGGTCATCCGCGCCCGCCACAGCACCGCATTCTGCATATCCGTTTCGCGGAGATCGGATCTGGTCAGATCCGCTCCTTCCATGCGTGCTTCTTCCAGTACGGCACGCCGGAGATCGGTTCGCGGCAGTTTTGTCCGGATGAGTTCTGATCGCAGCAGGGTTACTCCTTTCAGGTCTGCACCGGTCAGATCCGCTTCGGAGAGGACGGCACGCCGCAGGTCCGCATGCCGCAGGGAACTTCCCCGCAGTACTGCGCCGGTAAGGAGTGCTCCTTCCATTTTTGCGCCGTCAAGTGTTGCGTTCTCCAGATTTGCCCCGGTAAGGTCTGCGTCACCGAAGTCTGCGCCGGAGAGTTTGGCACGGACAAGTACCGTTTCCCGCAGAGTTGCCGAGGCGAGGTGTGCCCCCACCATGTCGGCATCCGTGAGGTTTGCCAGTTTCAGATCTGCCCGCATTAGTTCGGTGTCATGGAGATCGGCTCCAAGCAGGTTTGCTTCCTGGAGTTTTACATCCGAAAGGTTTGTTCGGGCAAGTTTTGCCCGCGCCAGATTTGCTTTCTGCAAATCGGCTTCGGTACCGTTTGCCTGCCGGAGGTCTGCACCGGAAAGGTCTGCTTCAGTGAGCAATGCTCCGGAAAGATTTGTTTCGTAGAGGTTTGCGGACTGCAATACGGCACAGGAGAGGTCGGCATCCCGCAGGACGGCAAGTCCGAGTTTTGCCTCTTTCATCCGGGCACTGCCGAGTTTTGCTCCTTCGAGGTTTGCTTTGAAAAGGTCGGCACCGCAGAGGTTGGCTTCGCGGAGGTCTGCGCCGGAGAGGTCGGCTTCGCGGAGGTCTGCACCGGAGAGATCGGCTTCGCGGAGATCGGCACCGGAGAGATCTGCTTCCCTGAGGTCTGCTCCTTCCATTTTGGCGATGCTTAATTTTGCTCCGGCAAGGTTTGCTTTGAAGAGGTCGGCTGATTCCAGATTTGCTTCGCGGAGATCGGCATCTGCGAGAACGGTTCCCCGGAGGTCTGCTTCGGTGAGGGATGCTTCGCGAAGGTCGGCATCGGTGAGATCTGCGTCCCGCAGATCGGCGGTGTCCAGGTTTGCCCGGAAGAGGGAGGCTTTGGCGAGTTTGGCACGCGCAAGAGAGGCTTTGCTGAGGTCGGCTTTGTAGAGGTTGGCACGTTCGAGGTTTGCGTCCCGCAGTTCAATGCCTTTCAGGTTCAGTTCGGCAAGGCCTGCTCCGGCAAGGTTGACTCCCGTGGTGTCGCGGGTTTTTGCGGGGACGTCATGGATTCCGGCACGTTCCATCCAGATGTCAGAACCGGAGATTGCTTTGATCTCTTCTACGATTGCAAGATATGGTTTGTTCCATTCACTGAGATCGCCTGCCTGTACGCAGCGGAGTAACCTGTTGTACTGGTCCTGATCGAATGTTCCGTTGCCGCCCGGTATTGCGTCTTCCTCGCCCATAAGATACCGATACATCTCTCCTGAGATACGATAAGGGTAACGTAAAACGTGTCATCAGGGAGACGTTGCCCAATTTTTTCTCATCCGCTCTACCGTAGCAACTTCCCGAAAAAAATCTGCCGCACAAATGTTCTCTTGAAAAAAAGTGATTATGAGGGATCACAAAAAAATTATTCTTCTGCGTCCTCGGACTCCGCAGCCGCACGGGCAAGCATAGCTTTTTCCAGCTTCTGCACCTTTGCCGATAGCGACGGAACCGTCAGCACTGCCGCATCGCGTTCTTGCGGCGGGTTCATCCGTGCCGCATTCTCATATCCCGCGACATCCGCTGCAACATCTGTTGGCAGATTCTCTGCTTTCTGTAACATCTCCAGCATCTCATTGCTGAAGTACGTATCCAGCACAATCTTTCTCTTTGTCATGTGCGACAGCTCGCCGATAAACCGGCAGATCTGATCCAGCTCGAACGGCGTAATCTGGCGGGCGAACTCATACTCTTCAATTCTCTGAAGCGTACGGACAATTGCTTCAAGAGCTTCGGGCGTCACCACAAAGACCGTACAGCGATCGGATGCAAACACAAACTCCGTAAGCTGTGCAGCAACGGTGTTCGGCACCACAAGATACGCTTCACCGCGGACTCCGTCCTCCTTTGCCGCTTCAAACAGTTCTGCCGCCTCTGCGGCAACGCGTCCTGCAAAGGTGGCAGTCTCGTCCGGGGACGCGGGGGAAACCGTATTGAAGAACACATAACTGCTGTTCACCAGAACCGCAAAGTCCGGATGTGCCGTGCCCCGATAGGTTGCCTCTGTCTTCAGATCCAGATGCAGATCAGAACAGACCTTTGTCAGCACTTCGCCCACACGGGCATGATGACCCTCGAAGATCTCCACCATACTCTGCCGTGCTGCAAGTTCTGCGGCCTTCTTCTCTTCCTCAAGCTTTGCCGAAAGCGCATTCAGGCGTTCCGCCTCAACCGCAAGCGCCGCATACTTTGCATCGCGCTCGTCCACATAGCCGTCAATTTCCGCCTGCCGTGCGGCGATCTCCTTTGCGGCCGCATCCAGCTCCCTGCGCAGACCGTCAATCTCCGACTCGCGGCAGAGATACTGTTCGCGGAACGTTCTTGCCTGATCATTGTCTGCAAGATGTGCTGTGCGTTCTGCGGCCAGATCCGCAGCCAGGGCGTCGCGGTCAGCGGACAAAGTGGTATGAGCGGCGGACAGTTCTTTGTACTGATCGTTTAGTGCGGCAAGCTCTGCCTGGCGGGCACCTTCGGCAGCTTTCCACTGTTCGGCAGAACTTGCGTTCGCGGACGCGGTTTTCGTCATCTCGGCGAGTTTTTCCTCTAAAATCTCCTGTTCTTCCGAAAGACTGTCCACCTCGCCGTGGAGATCTTCATTCAGCGACTTTACCTCGGTCAGACGGGAGTTCAGGCTGCCGATCTCGGTTTCCCGTGACGCCGCAAGCCCTTCTGTTTCGGCAAGCTTCTGCTGCGTCCGGGCGAGATCCTCCACCAGAACCTTATACTCCTCTTCCGCAACTGCCGCTGCATCACAGATCTTCTTCCAGGAAAAAAGGCGTGCCCCGGCACCTGCCTCACGGACCTTTCCGAAGAATGCACCAAGATTATCCGAATCGCTCATAATCTAATCAGGAAGATATATGTGTTTCCTATCAGATAATACATTCGCATTCTCCAATAGGAAAATCAAACAGAAAAAAAGGGTTACTGGACCTGGGTCTTTTCGTAGACCACAAACCGGGCCACCATCCGGACGGCGCCGACAATCTGTGACGGCGTAATAACCTGCACCGAACACAGCGGCGAGGCATACAGACACTTCGTCAGATACATCATGCACTCGTCCGGGACAACGACAAACGCCTCTTTCCGGCAGTTGACCGTATCAACCATGTTTGCCAGTTTCTTAGCGACCTCGCGAACCAGACCATCAGCTCCCCGCAGTTCCTCGTATGATGCCGGGGCGAACGCCGCAAACAGGACGTGGTGACCGCTTATCTGGGCAAGGAAGCCGTACTTCTCCACCGCAGGAGCGGTTCCTGCCGCTTCTGCGATGCAGGCAAGGGTCTTGTCGCCGTGTTTTTTCCATTCTTCCAGGATTTCATCGGTGATGGCCGAGTAGGTGGATAGTGTCTGCTGTTTTGCGGAGAGATCGGACTGCAGGGACTGCTTGGTCTGTTCGAGCTGATTGATCTCTTTTGCAAGTTTTGCCTGTTCCTCTTTCAGTTCTTCCTGTTTCTGCCGGAACTCTGAGTCGGCCTGAACGGTTGCAAAGCCCATGCGGTTGATCTCGGTCAGCATCTGCTTTTTGACATCTTTTAAGGCGCTCAGTTCCTGTTTCAGTCCGACAATCTCCTTTTCGCGGGAGTCAAGCGTGGTCTTCAGGCGGTGAATCTCGGTTAAATCACATTCACGCTGGTATTTCCAGGAGTCAACCGTCCGGGTAAGTTCGTGAATGGTCGGGACATACAGGCGGCTTCTCTCCTCGAAGTCCGCATTGAGGTCATCGATCTCTTTTGCGTGGGTATAGTTGAGGCGGGTGATGGTCTCTTCGGCTGCGGCAAGCCGGTCAAGTGTACCGTTCTTTTCGTGCAGGAGGGCGGTGTACTCGGTTGTCAGCGTGGTATAACGTTCGGTCTTCTCCGCAAGCTCGGTTTCCTTTTGTGCAAGTGACTGCGAAAGCTCCGCAGATCTGCCGGCTGCATCCGCAAGGTCAGCCTCAAGCCGGGCAATCTGCTTTTTCTGGGAGGTGATGGTCTCTTCCTGCTGGTGAATCGTGGTTTCTTTGCACGCTTCATCCTCTGCCCAGTTTTTGGTATTGGCCTCGTAACTTTCCTTCAGGAGCTCATGCGCGGCGGTTTCCTCCGCAAGCTTCGCAGACAGCCGTGCAGATTCTTCGGCTGCCTGAGTATATTTTGCGGTAAGCTCGGCAATTTCGCGTTTGAGCTGTTCGATATTTTTATTTGCAGCTGAAAGCGTTCCCGCAATTTCCAGATATTCATTTTCCGCAGATACTATCTCGGACTGGATTTTGCCCCAGGAAAACAGCCGTTCCGAAACCCCGATTCCCGAAAGCTTGCGGTATCGGTTTGAACCTCCTGCACTCGTATTGTCAACCATGCCTCTGATACCTACTATATTTATATCATCATCAGATATGAAGATAAATGTTCGTTTTCCTTACTGCGGGTGCCTGCGTTTCTGCCGGAACGGATATTCAGTACCGGGATAGATGTTTCCCCTCCCAAACCGGAGTTTGGTCTTTTCAGTTTTTCTCACGTTTGTTTGCTGCTTCGAGTTTGAGCAGATCTTTTTTGATCTGCAGATCAGGCGTGAATCCGCCAAGTGTTCCGTCTGCTGCTACCACACGGTGACAGGGAACGATTAACGCGGTCGGGTTCTTTGCCATGGCGTTGCCGACGACCCGCGGATGCGTGTCGGCGGCAAGGGCAATTTCCCGGTACGTCCGTGTTTCTCCGTAGGGGATCTCCGCAACCGCCCGGTAGATGCGGGCATAGGCGGAGTCTCCGGAGACGGCGGAGGAGACGAGGGGTGAAAACGAGTCGGTTTTTCCTGCAAGAAACTTCGTGAACGGTACCGGCACCGCACCTGCCGGTGCGGTGCGGACAAACTGTACCTGATGGACGGTGTTTCCCTCCCAGGAGACGATCACCTTCCAGAGGCCGAATTTACAGGATCCGGTCTGCATCCGTTTCACTTCCACTTCGCAAGAATTGCCGGCAGGGTATCTGCGTCGCACTCTTTTACTTCCGCACGCATCCAGGGCGGGAGACCGGAAAAGATCTCCGGGTCCAGGAACCGTTCCTCGCCGAGAAGCAGAACGCCCCGGTCGGTTTCGGTACGGAGTACGCGGCCTAATGCCTGCATTGCCTTGTTCATCGCCGGAAGGGTGTAGGCGATGAACTCTCCTTCGGCACCGAACTTGCGGCGGAAGTAGCTGTTGACCATTCTCCGCACCTGCGTGAACGGGGCGAGCGGCAGCCCGACTACCATTGCGGCGGTCAGCTGATCGCCGCGATAGTCGAGGCCCTCGCTCCATTTGCCGCCGCAGACGGCAAACATGATCCCGGATTTCCGCCGGGCGGGCAGCGTTACAAACTCTTTGAGTGCGGCGTTGGCCTCTTCGGTTTCGCGGGGTTCGATGAACACCTGTTTGGTGCGGATTTTTCCGTCGCAGAGTTTTGCGTACTGGCTCTGAAGCTGATACGAGGGGAAGTAGATCGCAACATTGCCGGGGAGTTTTGCGAAGCTGAGGATGCTTGCTACAATTGCGTCGGTGTTTTCTTTGTTCTGCCGCCGTGAGAATGCCGTGGTGATGTCGCGGCTTGCGAGCACCAGCCGGTTTTCTTTGGGGAAGGAGTTCGGCAGGGAGAGGGTTGCGACCGGCATTTCGCCGAAGTAGTAGCGGCGGTAGGAGTCAACGGGGGCGAGGGTTCCGCTGATGAGAACGGTCGCCGCGTGCATGGAGACCATCTCCTGTAACCGTCCGGCAGGGTCGATGTTGCGTACTTCGAGCGTTATGGTCTCGCCGTCTTTGACATAGACGGTCAGAAATGCCGGGTCGGAGGAGGACCGGTAAATCCGGAACAGGAATTCGCAGAGCCGTTCGATTGCGGTTTCGCGGTATTCGGCTTTCTGGATGCTTGCTTCGCGGAGTGTTTCTTTGATTGCGAGCAGGTCGTCTAAGATGTCGTCGAGTTTCGGGTAGAGGGAGCCTTTGATCAGAAGACGGTTGAAGATTGCCGGATCAAACCAGTCCTCGATTTCGTTTGAGCGTTTGAGTCCGTTCATGAACTCGGCGATGCGGGGGAGGACGTGCCGGACGGCGTCGGCTCCCCGGACTTTTCCGCGCAGGGAGGCGAGTTCATGGGAGGCGTTTTCGATGTCGGTTTCGTTGAGGCGGATGCTCTGAATGCTCTGGACGACGTCGCCGAGGTTGTGGGCTTCGTCCAGGAGCATCATGACGTCGGAGGGTTCGCACTGGAGGGTGACGTAGAGCTGTTCGCGGATGTCGTCGTTGAAGAGGTGGTGATAGTTGAGGATGACGACGTCTGCTCCGCGGGCGGCGGAGAGCATGAGGTCGTAGGGACAGACGCTGCCGGCAAATTCGTGGAGGTCGGCGGGCATGACGACGCCTTTCTGCGCCCGTTCGGTTTTGGTGCGCATTTCCGGAGAGGGAATCATGCGGCGTCCGCCGTCTTCTCCCTGGACGAAGACGCGGCTGTTGATGAAGTAGGGGCAGATCATCGGGTGGTCGCGGTCCTGTTTGCGGATCTGTTCCTGAATCATTTTGTCTTTTGCGGGTACCATGGAGCCGCGGTCGGCCCGTTCCTGCATGAGGGCGGTGGAGAATGCTTTGACGCCTTCACATCTGCGGTAGACGTCGCCGTAGCCGCCTAAGGGGCACATGTTTCCTTTGCCGATGAGGTAGACGAATTTGAGGTCGCGCTTTTTTTTCTGCCGGATGAGTTCGAGTTCGCGGATGAAGATCTGGAGCTGGGAGATGGTGCGGACGGCGACGAAGATTTTTTTGCCGTTTGCTTCGGCAAGCAGCGGGGCGATGACGCTGGATTTCCCGCTGCCGGTCGGGGCGTCGATCATGAGGATGCCGCCTTCCCGTGCGGTTTTTGCTACCGTTTCCAGCATTTCCTTCTGGTTTTTCCGGTAGGACTGGTAGGGGAAGTAGTCGGCGATGGATGACATTGATAGAATAGTATTGGGTGTTGAGGGATAATGGAGTTGCGCTTTGCGGGATGTAGGGGGTGCACTCACTCCTCTTTTTCTTTGAGCCGGTACGTAAACGAACGCCCGGATTTTGTTCTGAGAACAAGATGCATTTTTTCCAGACGAACGAGATGCCAGTACACAACAGAAACAGAAATGGCCAGATCTTCTGCGATCTGTTTTCGGGACTGTCCGGGTTTTTCTGCAAGATAGTGAAGAATTTTTTCTGCGGTCGGGTCCCTTCCGATCCGTTCCCTCTGGATGGACACCGAATCAAGTACATCTTTTTTGGTTGCATAACGGGCACGGCGGGATCCGGAACTTTTGTAAACCTTCTGTTCCCGCAGGAGTTTTCTCAGATGATGTACAACCGATCCCCGCGATACGCCGACACTCTTCACAATCTCTGCAAGCGATGCTGCGGGATGCTCTGCTACATATTCGAGAATTTTTTGCGGCACCACCGATACCGGTTTTTCCTTCGGGGCAAACCGCAGCAGCAGAATGACCCCGAGAAGTGCAAAAAGGATCGGCGTACAGAACCTGACCGGTTCGCGCAGGGCTGTATCTGCAACCAGCGAAAATACCGAAAGAACAATACTCTGCCGGGTATGCTGACTGCTGATCCCCGTTGCGTACGGCGCAAACCGGATGATTGGCGTGGTACTGCCAAGACCGCTTTCCAGCGTGTGCGGATCTTCGGCAAACGGCTCTATGTGATAGGGTCCGACAGAATGAACACCGGCTATTTCCATGCCCGCAAAGAACCATCCGCCGAAAATACCGAGAAGGAGAAGGACTGCGCTGCCAAGAAGGAGTACGGCGCGGATTCCGGCAGGATTAGTATTCTCTGACATGTATCTGATACGGCTGATGGCGTAACGGTTCCTCGCTTCCGGAGACTTCAATGCCCCATTCTCCGGCAAGTGACTGCGACGCGGTGATGTTCAACGGGATTTTGCCGTCCGCAATGTGATCATACCGATCCGTGTACGGTCCCAGAACATACCCGTCCGGCGTGATGAGGGTGAGAGTTACGGGCGATTCCGGATCGTCCCACGTGAGGGCGATGCGAACCTCTGACGTGGTATTCCCCACCACATAGTCATAGTGGGTCGGATGCCCGGGAACACAGGTTCCGTTCCGGAACAGCACAAAATCATCCCTGCCTTTTGGAGGATCGATCCGGATCGGTTTTTCGGTTGGCAAAATCCCGGCTTTGAAATACAGCGGCGTTATCGGGATGCAGCCCGAAACATGTTCTCCGGGGATACGTTCATGGCACTGGATACTGTCCACCATCCATTTTCCTGCAAAAAAATCCAGAGGGGTCGGGGCGGTCGAAATCCGGAGAGAAAGATGGAGTTCCAGCACATCAGTACCGGAGAGGGTATCCGGAAAACAGACCAGAGATGCCGTACTGCCTGCCGGTTCGTATACTGCATCTCCCGATTCCCGCATACAGTAAGGGGAAAGAGTTGATTCCATCTCCGGAACCAAACGGAGGGAACCGTATCCTCCCGGAACTCTCCCGGAGAGGATCATATCCGGATACCAGATGCTGTCCTCGCGAAACTCTGCGTGAATTTCTTTCAACGGTATGACTGTTGCAGTAAACGCGATCATGTTCCCATAGGGAGTTTCTGTAACCCGGCTGGTCCATCCGTCAAAGGTTTGCGTGTACTGTTCCTGGGAAAATGCCGAAGTCTGATGAATAGAGAGGAGCGGGAAGTACACCACTACCGGTTCCTCTGCGGTACTGTTGGCAAGGCCGGTTGTTTCGATGCTGTAATCAAGAGAAGAACCGGTTGCCGCAACCCAGTAATGGCTTCCCATGTATATCCCGAGAAATCCTGTAAAAACTAGTAGGAAAAAAAGAGCCAGTGTGATAAAAATATGAAGAGATTTTTGCTCTTCGGCCATCTCTTTTCTCTTCATTTATACAACATACCCAACAGTACCTCTGCTGTAGCGGATGGCTTGGGTGAGGCAATCCTTTGTCATCGTAATCAATTCAGTATTTGACTGCCATGCGGAATCCTGTAACATAATTTCGTCAATTCTGTCCACATAGGCATTGATGTAATTTCCTAAGTTTTCTGCACTAGTACTTACATCAGATACTTCATAATAATATGGATCACTCATGGTCGATGAGTAGAAGTTCTGACCGGAAGTCCAGTCATTGAACACATAGTTTTCATAATTCAGATGATTCAAAAAATTCTGATAGGCAATCGTGTGGAAGGGTACGGAAAGATCCTGAATAAAGTGCAGAGAGTGAGCTAATTTTCGGTACCCTTCAAAAGTCTGTCCTTGTACCAACAGATTTTTTGCATCATTTGCATTGGATTCTGCATAATCTGCTGCTCCTGTTGGAAGAAAATGTCCTATTGAGGAGATATAAGGGATTCCCTCATCCGGTTCTAATGCATATCTTCCAACTGTTTCTGCATTGCTGCTGCTAACTCCCATTGACAAAGCTGCTTGTCGGGATAAATCATTATGGGTTCCACTAATGATTGGATCAGATGTTCCTGACCCTCCCCATTTGGGATTATTATTCCCGTTCGAACCCGATTCATCAGGATATTTTTTTGATCTGAATTCTTTGTTGAGGGTAGCTAGAGTGTCATCGATGAGTTGTACATCTGCGAGAGTCACGTTGGGGAAGATTGTCTTAATTCGTTGAAGTTCTGCTAACGTGTTCTGTTTTTTTGCTGATGATGCGGCAAAGCTCTCACTGACATCTATTCGTTCGATCAGGCGATCTATCGTTTTTGTACTCAGACCAATGATGTTAGGGGTATTTGGATCAGGTGGATCGATTGCTGTCAGTTCTGTTGTTGCGGTAACTGCTGGAACTGCTGACAGTACAACCAAGAAGGCGATTAGTACTGGCAGCCCAAATTTCCAAATTGATTTCATGTTTTTCCTCCATGTAATGCTTTTAGGATAGTTCACTTAGAAAATTTCCTAGTGGTCGATTCCAACCTGTCCTAACTTACATGAGATTTCGATTTTTTCAGAACAGGTTAGTCTATTTTATTCTCAGCAGAATGGATTATGACATTGATCCAAATGTTAAATTTTATTGGGTCTGTTTTTCATCTTGGGATTCTATCACTGTTCACCCTGTTATCCCGTACAAAAATCCGAATAAAGCCGCAAGAACAAGGATGACCACACCGTACACCACCGTCCGCCGCAGACCTATCACAATATGTACCACCATCAGAAGCGGCAGGCAGATGCCCGAACCCGAAAGCAGCAGAGAAACCATAGGTCCTGCGGCGATATCCCCTGCCTGATACCCGAACGTACTTTCCAGAACCGGGACATCCAGTGCTGCCGGCACATGAAGAATGATACCGGAAAGAGAACCCGCAGCACAGGAAACAAGACTATTGTCCGAAAGATACGGCACCAGCATCTCCGGAGGAATCAGGGAAGTAAACACACCAAGCAGGAAATGGCCGAGCAAAAGAAAGGGAACAGCCCGCACCGCGATATGTCCGGAAAAATACATCCACTCGCGAACACCACCGGAAGAAAGAAACCGGCGGGCATACAGCGCAACAGCAGTTCCCGCAAAAAGAACCGCCGCAACCTTTCCTGCAAACGAAACCGGAATCGTTCCGGCAAACAGCATCAGAATCAGCAGAAGAAACAGCACCGGAACGCCCCATGCGGTCTGCTCGGCGGGTCCCGGCGCACTTTGCCGGAGAAACGTCAGCGGCGTTGTGTGCGCCTGAAAAAGAAAAGACATAATCCAGGCCGCAAGAACCGCAACACCACCCGCACAAACAACAAAAACGATCGCCGTTTCCGCACCGAACACCGAAGCAAGACCCGCAACCGCAACAAGATTCAGAGCCGAACCCGCGTACAAAAATACAATCTGCGGACCAACCGCCGACCCTCTCCGGTGCAGGGCGGCAAACATCGGAATAATCACAAGACTGAAAACACAGAGAAATGCACCGGAAAAAAGCGCAGCAGGATACGAAATGCGGCGGGGAACCGCAGCAGTAAAGTACCGGAAAATCCCGGAACTGCGGGGAAACACAACGATCGCTCCTGCAAGAAGAAAAATCGGCACCAGACTCGTCAGGGCATTCGCTGCCGCATACCTGCCGAGATGAAACAGACCAGAGGCGATCGCCGCAACAAAATCCATCTGTATCGGTCACGTTTGCGGGGAAAGTCCATAAAGGAACTGATACAGCTAAAAAGAATATTGTGGCATCCGGATATGTGGGGACCCGAATGCCGGTCAAACGACTATGAATGAATGCTTGTGTGTGGTGGTTGCTGTGTGTGATGTTGTTTCTGCTCTGTGACCCGCGGCCCTGCTGTGCCGCGAGACACCCGTACTGAACCGGGGAGGTTCAAAGCACGCTGTTGTGAGATGCCGGGATTTCCCAACGCTCACAACCATATACACATAGGAAGTGAATGTATATAATCTTTTACATAATGTGTAGCGGATATGTCATAATCCGGGAATCGATCCTGAAAAAATCAGCCGCAGCCTGTCTGAAAGGACCCGCGGGAAAAGGGATGGGTGATGCGACACACCGGCAAATCTGGTTTTTTTGTGTGCCGCATCTGTTCCGGTTTGTGGAGAACCGGAGGTCATGTGTTCTTGGGAGAGTATGTGTGTGTGTGGTATGAATGTGACGCTGCACTGATTTCAACATCAGTGCAGCAGTCTGTAGCTGTGGTGGTGGATGAACAGGCAGGGGATTTGAACCCCTGCCCGTCCATCCGGTTGAACCAGTTCCTGTTCTTCTGGTGGTGGTCTCAACAGATCCGGGTACTGTCCGAATCCGCGGGCAGATTTCATTCGGGGGCAAAACCTGTCCGCAGAACCGGAGAGTGTGCATCTGTAACGAGTGATGATTCCAGACGAGTTCCTCTATGCCGGAACACAGCACTCGTTGATACTACTGTAGGTTCCAATCCTATAAAGGAGTACAGATAGTACCAAAAAAACCCCGCAGAAAAGAACGGAAAAAATATTTGAATCTTCAGATGCTGCCAAAGATTCAGCTCTTTTTTGTCTTCCGCACGCGGACGGCGACCCCGCGGGAAGATCGGATCATCTCATCCGCACCCATTGCCGCCTTGCCGGTCGCACGGTATCCCGGTCCTTCCACCAGCACCTCGTCGCCTTCGCGGATGGCGGGATCGGCGGAAGCAACGCCCGGCGCAAGAATATCTCCCTGCGGCACAAACCCGTCACTGATCGTAACCCGGTACCCGGAAAGGAACTTCCAGCCCTCCATCGTGGGCCGGAGAAGACCGGTTGACGCATCAATGGAGAACATCTGCGTCTTCTTCTCATAGATCTTCTGGTTCGGATACCGGCCCTTTATCATCCAGCCCTTGGTATCGACGAGTTCCCCGAACTGCCAGGCAAGCGTTCCGCGGACGGCATCCGTACGGCGTTTGCGGCAGTCCTTCAGCGCCGCATTCAGTGCCCGCAGGGAATCGGGTGACGACGGGCGATCATCAGTACAGGTGAACTCTAATTCAACGCCTGCCGCCGCGGCTGCGGCGACTGCAACCGCCTTCGCCCCGCCTTCCAGATGGCAGATGACCCGTTCATACCGGTGCTTTGCCAGATACGCGGCAACGTACCCGACCAGAATCGCCGACTCTTCCCGATCCCAGTAGCCCGTAACCGGCACATCATAATGTCCCGCAGGATAGACAAGCTCCAGCTCGCGGGGCACAACACCAAGCGGCGAGGTGATGATGACCTCATGTGCCCGGCCCTCAATCACCCGCTGGAACTTCTGATGCGTCTTCGACATCGAGTAGGGTTTTCGTGCGGCACACGGCAGAAGAACGCAGACATCATTCCGCGACGGAACAAACCGGTTGATCACCCGCTCCTCAAAGAACGCTATCTCGGGCCGCGTCATTGACTCGGCAGAGTTTGCCAGGAACCGTGATGCCCGTACTGCCGGAAGCGCTGCGGCCGGAAGCGGCGAACGATCAAGCCTGCGGAGCAGGGAGACCTGTTCGGCGTGAAGCCGGCATCTCTGTTCCATCAGTTCCCGCATCTGTCCTGCCTCGATCCAGGTTTTGACCATGGCAATCTCGCGGTCAAGGGCAAGCCGGTTGTGGAGGAACAGGTCGTTTCTCCGGCATCCCTCGCAGCCGCAGACGCCTTTCTCCAGATACGATGCATCGAACTCGCCTTCCGGCATGCAGAACTTTCCCTGCACGGAAGCGAGGTCCACTGCGGTGTAGTCGAAGAGATCGAAACCGGCTGCAATCAGCATGGCGGCGTTTGACGGAAGGGCACAGGCAGGGGCATACCGGGCGGTATCCGGCGGTGTTTCGGCGTGTATCGCGGTGAGATACTCGGCTGCCCTGCGGGCGTCACCGAGCGCCGCACGCCAGCCGGGAATCAGTACCACATCGCCGGAGACTGCGGGACAGACCGCCAGCGGATGAAAGGAGACCGGGTCGGTGCCCGGCACGTAATACTTGTCCGCGTCCGACTGCGGGGCGGAGAGCGGAAGATTCGTAAACGGCCTGTTGCCAAGCGAGGGGAAAAGTGCGGCGGTATCAACCGCGGCAGGCGTACGAATCTCTGCATCGTTGACGCGGAGGTTTCCGGTTCGTGCGAGTCCGTCACGATTCCGCACATCGAACGTACTCATGTAATGACCTCGCAGTCCGGGAACGCTGCCCGGAACAGGGGTGCCCACTCTTCGGTTGTGGAGATGGTGACGTTGGTATCCGGGTTTGCGGCGAGAAGCGCCGCAAGCCCTTTGATTCCACAGGATACCATCGTTTCGTCCCAGGAAGGAATCTCGCAGGGGCCGACCGGGAAGGTTTCGGCGAGTTCATACGGGACCGGGCCGAACGGCGGTTTAAACCCGATTACCTCGGCGAACCGCGAGGGAACCGGGCCGCCCGCATCGATCAGGGAAACGTCGGAGAGTTTCACGCGGGGAATCATCTCATGATACTTCCGCACTTCGGTGCGGTCGCAGGACTCGGCGCCGCGGTAGAAGAACCGGCGTTTGGTTGCCCGATCGAGGTGTTCGAGTTCGCCCGACCGTTCCAGCAGACGGCGGTAGCCGTCCAGCAGACGCGGGTGTGCCCGGCAGCGTTCGTCCACGAGTTCCCAGAGTGTTCCTTCCTGTACGGCTGCACGGACGCGGGAGATCTCGGCCATGGTGACTGCGAGGTTGTGGTAGGCGAGGAGTTTCTGCCGGTCGGGGGATTTGCGGAGTTCGTCTGCGGTGTGCGATCGGCAGACGGGGCAGGCGCAGGGAAGTTCGCTCATTTCGTCGAGTTTGAGAGTGCCGGACGGGGTGATATAGCGGCCTTCTTTTGCATACAATGCGTAGGCTGCGGAATCGAAGACGTCGCAGCCGAGGGCGACGGCGAGGGCAAACATGGAGGGGTGACCTGCGCCGAACAGATGTACGCATGCTCCCGGGTTGAGGCCTTTTTTGGCGGCGATGATGACATCGACGAGTTCGCGGTAGCGGTAGGCTTCCATGAGGGGGACGACTGCTCCAACCGGGCAGTAGGCGAAGCCCATTTCGGATACGGTGCGGCCTGCGGTCTCCCGCAGATCTTCGAAGACGGCTCCCTGAACCGGGCCGGAGAGCGGGGCGTCGGGACCGAAGATCTCTTTGGCTTCCCGCATGCGGTCCATGGTGATCTCCATCTGGGCGATGACGTCCTCGCGGGGGGTGTCGGGGTGCGTCGGGATGTCTAAGGGAACCCAGATATCAGAACCGATATCCCGCTGGAAGGAGAGGGTCTGTTCATTGGTGATGTCGACGCTTCCATAGACGGACATCTGGAATGAGCCGGAGTCGGTCATGATCAGCCCGTCGAAGTCGAGGACGTCGTGCAGGCCGCGTTCGAGTGCCTGATGCCGGAACTCTTCGCTTTTGGAGAAGATGTAGGCGTTGGTGATGATGCCTTCCACGCCCATTTTTTTCATTTCGGCGGGGGGGATGATCTGCAGATGCGGGTTGACGACCGGCAGCAGTGCCGGGGTTCGGATGGTTTTGTCGCCGACTTTGAGTTTGCCGACGCGTCCTGCGATGTCTTTGTGGATTACTTCAAAATATATGCCCATGCCCGGTTGTCTCCATGTGGAAAAAGATGGTACATGTTTGGCGGGGGGTGTATTAAATATGGGGATTGTCCGGTATGATGCCAGAAAAAGATTTAGTAGATTTCTCCGGAACGTTTTTTTCTGGAAGCTGTTGGGGGGTAAGTGGTGAGTGGGCATGATGAAAAAGGAAAACGCGAGATTTCGCAGAGTCGCAAGGTGAGTGAGTGGTAAGTGGGCAGGATGAAAAAAGGAAACGCAGATAACGCAGATGCGCCTAACGGCGCGGCTTCGCTCGTCGCATTTTCTTAACGCTGCTCGCCATCCCGCCCGGAGCCGGGCGGGCGGCGTTGCTGTCGCAAACGCAGCTAAAAATGCTCGCGAAGCTTTTTTTCTGCGTT